>CASEKR010000051.1 GCA_949288585.1 uncultured Bacteroides sp.
AAACTGATTGTTCGTTTAGTTGATGATAAGTAGTGTTTACACCGCAAAAGTAAGACAATAAAAGATATCGAAAAATATGGGAATTACCGAATGCTTACTGTTCTGTGAGGTGGATTCATACCACGAAGACGCCTGCAATGAAAACAATATGCGTATTTTATACCATACGTTAACAACAAACCACTGGCTGGATGAAGAAACAGAAACAAATGCGAAGTCTTGAGAACAATGATTTCACCCTCTCGCGGAAAGACCTGCTCAAGATGGCGGTGCTGACGCTGCTGCTCCCCCTGCCGGTCAACTGGGCGTTGCTCAAGCTGAACCCGTTGGCCCTCATGGAGGGGGCAGGCGACGCGGCCATCTGGATAGACTTCGGAGGCAGCTACATCGGCGGCATCATCGGCGGCGTGATTTCCATACTGATACTGAACCGCACCCTGCAACAGACCGGTGTGCTGCACAAGGACCTGAAAATCCTGCAACTCAACACCATCCGCTACACGCAGGAGCAGGAATGGCTGGTGGATTTCAAGGGGCGTCTTGCCGACAACCTGAAGGCCATTGACCTGTATGGGCTGAACATGGTCGCCTCGTGCCTGGCCATGAAGGACTATCCCTACGCCAAGACGCTCCTGACGGGAATAAACGTGCAGTTGGAACAGCAGACGGTCGCTTCCGACTTCCTGTTCCCTGCCGCCGAATTGCAGGAAAAGGAACGGGAATACCTCTCCCTGATGCGGACGGTGTACCTTGAATACAGTGCCTTGATACGGGATTTGCTCTATTACATCCCCCTGGCCGAGGCGGCGGACAAGGGAGCGGAACTAAGCTATGAGTCGCTGATGGACTACACCATGACGCAGTACGACTACCTGAAGGAGCAGCATGTGCCGGACGGCAAACCGGGCGGCAACCTGCTCATGGAGGTGCTGGAACTGGACCCGGGCGAGGACATCGGGAACGCCCTGAAGCAACTGGTGGAAAAACGCCTGACCATGCGGACCCACCTCTACCGGCTGAAGGCGGAACTGGCGCAGGTGACCCAGCAGCTCATCCGATACGAGGAAAAAAGAATCGGCGCCATCCTGTCGGAAGGCGCATGACGCGGCCGCCAACGGTGATACGGACGGGAAAGGTGTGCAAGGGCACGTCCTTTCCCGTCCATCTTATTCTCTCCGTGGCTCAATCACCACCAAAAGTACGACAGCATCACCAACAATTCGGGCGACCCAAGTTTCTTTGTGGATTACCGGGAACGGATAGCCACGGATGCCCCCACAAGAAAACCCCACAAGAAAAACGTGAGAATGAAAAAAATCCTTGAGTTCTGCAAAGAGCCAAGAACTACATCTGAAATTCTTGATTATTTAGGCTTAAGCGACAGGAAGAATCTTATGGAAACATATCTGAATCCCATGTTGGAAGCCGGTATGCTCGCTATGACGGAACCTGAAACACCGACAAGCAGGAACCAGAAATACAAATCCATTGATTCTACACAATAATGTTGTAATTGATATGAACCATATAGGGTGTCATAGGTATGTCAGTGGTGATGTCAGTGATACATAAGACGTAACTGTTCAAACGCTTGGCTTTTGACATTATGAATGGCATCCAACAAGACAAGGGGATTGACGTATTTCTTACGGTAGCGGACGGTGATGTGCAGGTGTTCGCCCGTGCTTCTTCCCGTTGAGCCGGTTATCCCGACCACCTCGCCCGGACGCACGGATGCGCCCTTGGATATAAGGATGCGCGAGAGGTGGCAATAACTGACGGTGTAGTCACCGTGGCGCAGGATGACATACTTGCCCGACCGCCTGTCCTGCCCGGTCTTCACGACCCGCCCGTCCAGCATGGCAAACACCTCGTCGTTACGCGCATGGAGGTCTATGCCGTTGTGTGTGCGCCGCTTGCCTGTAAAAGGGTCTCTACGCCGCCCAAAAGGTGAAGTGACAATGATTTTCTTCAAAGGGTAAGACACGCTCATATAACAGTCTATCCAGTAGTTGCGCATTACTTCTGATTGTTTCCCTGCCATTGAGGTAAGGGAAACAAGGTTGTCGGCCTCTCCATTTTCGGGGAGGCTTTTTGTTTCCATTTGCTCTGCAACTTCTTCCACCTTATACAACGACTTGCTGTATGCAATGGTATGGAATTGCGCCTGTACAGATAGGAAACAAGAAGACAAAGAGAGTAATAGCCATGACTTTTTCATGGCGCAAAAATAAAATATGATGTGCGGATAAACGGTAAGTAGGCAATGGAAAGGGTTGTATTATAAGATTTTATAGGGAATCAGACCTACGAATCAGACTTAGGGATGCCTACAAAAAGAGCCTGCCATATAGGCAAGCTCTGTTAGTTCCTTTTATAGTGCAGTATGAAGACCGTAACCCTCAAGTGCACTTGTTTTACACTGCAAAGGTACAACTATTTTTTGTAATACAAATTATTTTGAGCCATTTTTTAGTTCCTCTAATCGAAATCCTGTATTGTCTGAAATGACTTTTACCACTTCAGGATATGGTATTCGCTCAAAAGCCCGAACCAGATCCCCATCCATATCTTTTACTCTATTGAGTGAAATGACACCAAGGAAATACCTGAATACCATATACATTCCCGACAACATAGTCTTCCTGTTCCCCAAATTACCTAACGGACCGTTACCAATAGCCTCGTCCAAATGCAAATCATAAAGTACCTTGCCATGGACACAATAGTTCCGCAACTTTCTCACAGTATTCATATAGTTGGAAAATTGGGTGGGCAGATTTATGCCATACACTTTAGAAATGTCACATTGCAATCGAGGGCTTTTCAGGCTTTCATATAATTTGATGATAGTCCCGAACGACATGAATTCCAATGCTTTCCATGCAGGAGCATACAGACGTTTCCCATGTTGTTTCTTATCCCATCTAATCAGTGGCTCTTTCGCAAGGTCGGCCAATGCCTTTTTGTATTCCGAGCTATTAATGGTTTCAGTAGAGATAACTTGGGGATTCACATACCAAAACGGATTATCCCTATAAGCATTTGACACATAATATATGATAGTAGTCCGAAGATTTATCTCTATACGGCTAATATATCTAAGGAACAGATTCCTTACGTCAAAGTCAAAATAATAAAGCTTTATGGCGTAGTCCATTAAAGTTCCTTCCTTGAAATCATGATTCCTTTTCACCTTTCTTGGGTATGACTTCTCAAAGGGGAACCAGTAAAACCCCAAACGGTAATATCCAATATCAAGCAGATATTCCGTTGCCTTTTGTTTATCCCCTATCACCATCCCACGGTTTTCCAAAAGAGATAATTGTTGTTCTATCGTAGTAGCTTTTTCGGCCATATTGTTTAATAAATCAAAAATGAGAAGACAAAGGTAATGATATTCACTGAAAAACATACAATTCTAGCATAAAAAGGATGCTGTTGTCTTTGTAAATCCTTATCTGCATACGCAATCATTCTTAGCTATTTCAAAAAACAAATTGAACGTTTTTGCTTTATAAAGTATGATTGATAGTATGATTTTTCGTTATTACCCTAAATAAACCAAAATCCAAGCACTTTTCTTACCGACTTTTACTTGGCCTCGTTCCGCCACCTTACATTTGTCCGAGTATAACAACTATAATTTGGACGAATGAACAGATACAAATTCTCGGAAGAAGAAGTGCCCTACGGCATTCTCGAACAATTCGGGCTGAGAAGGGAGATGATCGGCGACCTGCCGGTAGATGTGCTGCAAGCCATCCATTCAGGCCGTCGTTCACCCGTTTTGCCCATCCGTGTGGACGATTCGGAAGGCAACACCATCCATGCGAGAACACGCTTCTCGTTGGTGCGGCGTGAGGACGGCACAGCCGATGTGCTGTTTTACCCAGTGTTGGTGGAAAGCCGACTGGAGCGGTTCAGTGAGGAACAGAAGCAACGCCTGCTGGAGGGAAAGGCGGTCATCGCGCCGATGCAAGGTGACAATGACACCCCTGTGCAGGCATTCCACCAGATAGATTCCGGCACGAAACAGATCCTTTCCGTGCCCACCCCCGTCATCGGGCGCAACCTGCAAATCATCGCCGATGAGTTCCACCTTTCTACGGCAGAAATCAACTGCCTGCAAGTGGGTGAACCGCTAACCGTGGCGGAAGGTGATGAACTGATGACCATCGGCATTGACCTGAACGAGCCGACCGGCATATTGGTGTGCGTGGGCGATGGCGTACAATGGAAACAGGAAGCGAAACGCGAGTGGGACAAATACAACTTCGGCTGTTTCGGCTGCTGGGTGGCAGACGGTGAGGGCGGACTTGACTATGTGCATGAGGACGACTACACCGAAGAAATGTGGAACGAGTTGAAGCGGAGCAGCCAGCGCAGGATGCAGAACGCTAACACTCCCAAACTGTAAAGCATCATGGCAAAGGAAGAATACTATTCGGAAGAAATTCTTGTAGAAAAAGTGCAGAGCGGTGAATTTGGTTGGAAGGACTATGTGCAACACCATTCAAGGGAGTGGAGGACGGAATACGAGAAGTATTGCCGCCTGCGTGACCTGCCAATGGATAATGACACTGCCTTGCGCTTCCTCGACATGAAACAGGAAGAGATGGAAACGGCACTCGCCAACGGCGATGCCTGATAGCGTATAACAGCATTGAAACAACATTAGAACGACCTAAGATGAGCATACGAACGAATACCAATCCACGCCCCTTGGAACTGCCTCCGGAGATGCGCGACATCTTGGCACGTAATGGCATGAGGGGACATATCGCAGGGAGCAGCGAGGGATTTGTCCTGATTGTGCAGGGACATGACTCCCCATTGCTTTCCTATCCCATCACCGAAAAGCAGCTGCAAGCACTGACTGACTGGGGTACGAATTACGCCAACCGGAAGTGTTACAACACCTTCGCCAGCATCGTGGCTGCGGACTTTGACCTGCCCAAGGATTTCGTACACGCGCGGAACGCCAACGGACGGGTGGCCATGGGCTTGCACGGCTATCGCATCGGTGCGGGCGAATACGGGCGGCTTGGACGGCCATTCCCTTTGCGCCACCCTTGGGGACCCTGTTTCCTCGGCTGGACACCCCGGCAGCAGGACGGTTTCCACCTGCGACGCATAGGTGGCAACCTCTACTTTCCCGGCGCACCGATAGTACCCAACCGACCTGACGGGCGTATGAAACCCGGAGAACTGCAGAGCGGCGGTTATGGCTTCTATTACAAGGGGCATCCCACCACTGTTGTGGCCGGACAGGATGTGTTGGAAGAACTGGAAACGGTCATAACGCCTTTGCAACCCAGACCAAGACCCACCGAACCGGCCAAGCCTTACCACACACTCATCACTTCCCCCGTTTATTTCACCAACGAAAAATGGCAGGAGTGCTTGGCGAGCCACGGCATTCTCATAGATTCCGAAAGCAAGACGATGACCATACAGTCTTCCTCCGTCTCCGCCGATTTGCAGTATGACCTGACAGACGAGGAACTGGCGGCATTGGCCAACAACTCCGCACAAGAAGTGCCGGTGGAAAAACGGTTGGAAATCATTAATGGCATCATCAAGGAGGATTTTTCCGCATCCGTCACCATGGACATGCTGAATAGTGACAAGATGATTGCCATCGAACTGCACCCGGCGGTCAAGGAAGACTTGGATCGCCAGCTTTCCCAAGTGGAGCAAATAGAGCAAGGTGGGCAAAGACAATATGTCGATGAAGGTTTGTCCGTAGTGCCTGAAGAAAGGGAACTGCCCAAGGGAACGGTGGTGATGGACGGCAACGACCTTGCCTACATCACCGAAACCGACGGCCTTATCCGCCTCAACCCCGTCGGCGGCTTCACCACCACCGTCGTCCTCCACCGCCAAGTGGCCGGCGTCTACGTCTACGTGAAGGATATCCCCCAGCGCGACGAAGCCAAGACCTTGTGCCTCACCGCCGCCTGCGACAACGACGGGCTGGTATTGGGAGAGTTTGACTCGGAAGACTACGGGCAAGGCAAAGGAACGGGAAAGAAGGTAGTGAACGGCACTGCCCCAAAGGAGGACATCGGCAACGACACACGCTCCACTGTCTGCTCCATCAACTTCACCCAATGGAAAGACGCCACCACCGGCCAGTGGAAGAACCCCTACGACGAGACGAACCAGAACCCCGCCTTCGTGGAAGGCTCCTACTTTGTCGGCAGCTTCGTCATCCCCTTCGCCGCCCCCACGCAGGCCACGGGCAGCACGGAGGAAGTGTACTATTCTTTGCAACTGGAGCTTTTAGGGGAAAGCGACAAGGTTCTAAAGACCTGGCCCGTGCTGCTGTCCGACCAAGACCCGCAAGTCTCCGCCTTCACCCGCTATACATGGAACAACACGAAATTCAAAGAAGAAAATATCACGGAGACCCGCGAAGCCTACTCCCTGCTGCGCAACCACCTCTACTGCATCGGCAGCAAGGACACGGACGGGGACACGGAAGACGACGAGCCGCTGCCCCTAAGCAACGCCAACGAAATTATCCTGAAAGCCGTGGCCGATTGGGACGTCATCTATGACATGGAGTTGGAACCGGAACGATAAAAATCGTGCAGCCGCGCTGTGAAGCGAGACTGTGCTTGTTTGTTTGTTTTGTTTGCTGGAACCGCAGCCCGGTGGGGTTGCGGTTCTTTTTTTTCGACATCTTTTTGTCACAAATGTGCAATATTTGATTTATTCTTACTACTTTTGTGCTGTATAACACAGTTTTGCAGCAGTTATGGTAAAAACAGCCCTCTCCGACATACACATCCCCGACCTACTGGCCGACATGTGGTCGCTCCTGACGCCCGAGCAGCAGACCTACCTGTCCGACCACTTTACGCTCCAGAGTTACAAGAAAAACGAGGTCATACACTGTGAAGGAGAGACTCCCACCCACTTGATGTGCCTGCTGAGCGGCAAGGTGAAAATCTACAAGGACGGCGTGGGAGGGCGCAGCCAAATCATCCGCATGATCAGGCCGGTGGGCTACTTCGGCTACGGCGCCAGCTTTGCCGACAAGGACTACGTGACAGCCGCTGCTGCCTTCGAGGCTTCGGTCATCGGCCTCATCCCCCTCCAAGTCATCAAATCGCTCATCCAACAGAACAACGACCTGGCCATCTTCTTCATCAGGCAGTTGTCTTTCGACCTGACCGTGGCGGACGAACGCACCGTCAACCTGACGCAGAAGCACATCCGTGGCCGCCTGGCCGAATCTTTGCTCTTCCTGAAAGAGAGCTACGGCCTGGAAGAAGACGGCTCGACGCTGAGCATCTACCTCTCGCGCGAGGACCTGGCCAACCTGTCGAACATGACCACGTCCAACGCCATCCGCACCCTGTCGCAGTTTGCCATGGAGAAACTGATAGCCATCGACGGGCGCAAAATCAAAATCATCGAAGAAGACAAGCTGAAGAAGATAAGCAAGATTGGTTAACCCAACCTGCTCCCTTCTCCAGCTTGCCTGCTTTTTATCCCGGTGCCAAGCACCGTTTATCCCAGCAAATAACGTTCTGCCTCAATCGCCGCCATGCAGCCCGAAGCGGCTGCCGTGATGGCCTGCCGGTAATGCGGGTCGGCCACGTCGCCTGCGGCGAAGATGCCGGGTATGCGAGTGCGCGGCGTGCCCGGCTCGGTCAGTATGTAGCCCACCTCGTCCGTTTCCAGCCAAGGCTTGAAGATGTCCGAGTTGGGCTTGTGGCCGATGGCCAGGAAGAAACCGTCGACGGGCAGGTCGTAGCGTTGCTCGTCGGCCTCGCCCAGGCGTTTCACCAGATGTACGCCTTCCACCCCGTTCTCGCCATACAGTCCCACGGCGTTGTGCTCGAAGAGGACTTCAATCTTCGGGTTGCCGAACACGCGCTGCTGCATCACCTTCGACGCCCGCAGGTAGGGCTTGCGCACGATGAGGTAGACCTTCGAGGCAAGTCCGGCCAGGTAGGAAGCCTCCTCGCAGGCGGTATCGCCGCCGCCCACAACGGCCACCACACGGTTGCGGTAGAAGAAGCCGTCGCACGTGGCACAGGCGCTGACGCCCATCCCCGCATATTTCTTCTCGTCGTCCAGGCCAAGGTACTTGGCCGCCGCCCCCGTGGCGATGATGACTGTCTTTGCTTCGACGACCTTGCCGTCGTCCATCGTGACTTTGTAGGGAGAAGAGCCGAAGTCGGCCGCCGTGGCCACTCCATAGCGGATGTCGGCGCCGAAGCGTTCGGCCTGCTTGCGCAAGTCTTCCATCAGTTCGGGACCGCCGATGCCGGCGGGATAGCCGGGGAAGTTCTCCACTTCGGTGGTGGTGGTCAACTGGCCGCCGGGCTGCAGTCCGGCGTAGAGCACGGGCGAGAGGTTGGCCCGTCCGGCGTAGATGGCGGCGGTGTAGCCGGCAGGGCCGGAGCCGATAATCAGGCATTTCACTTGTTCTGTTTCCATTGTTCTTGTACGGTTATATAAATGATAATTTAAGTTTTTAAGTTTTTGAGTTTATAAGTTTTTGAGTTCGCCCGTTACAATCTTGCCTAACTTAAAAACTTATAAACTCAAAAACTTAAAAACTCACCTATAAATTCCTATTCATCTCAAATCAACCACCTCCGCCGTCGGATACTCTCGCGGATTGAACGTGAACATCGCATCGGGATAGGTCTGCCCCGCGCGGTAGTCCGAGACGGTGATGACGGTAGGCTCCACGCTGCCCGCTAAGTTCAGGCTGAACTTCACGGGCTGCAAGCCGGACTTGTCCAGCCAGAGCACCAGGCGCGACACCTGCGCCTCGGGCGAACGGGACAGCATTTCCACCTTGTATGGGCCGGAGGCATCGGACGACAACAGCTTCAAGTCATAGCCCCGGTCGTAGAGCGCGAGCCAGGCGTAGGGGTTGAGCGTCTGGAGTTCGGCTTCGGTAGGTTCGGAGATGTTCACCTCGTCGGACGAAGGCAGGTAGGTCCACTGCGTGCGGCCGTCGAACCAGGTGGTCATGCCCCCGGCTTCCAGGACGAACTTCTCGCCCTTCAAGCGGATGGTGCCGGAGGCGTCGCCTTCGGGCGAGCGCACCACGAAATCCGCGCGGATGCCGCCCGCCCGCCGGAAGGCGTCGGCCGTGCGGCGCAGGATGTCCCGCGCGCCGTCCGCCTGCGCCCAGATGGGGAGGCAGCAGAACGCCCACAGCAGGAGCATGGCTCCCCGCAGGCTACAATCAATCCGTTTCTTTTTCATAAATCGTCGGGAGTTAGAAGTTGTTCAGATGTTCTTCCAGCATCACGAGGTCCATGAAGAGCACCTCGCGCGGCTTGCTGCCCTGGGCGGGTCCCACGATATTCGCCTTCTCCAGCTGGTCCATGATGCGCCCGGCGCGGTTGTAGCCGATGGAGAACTTGCGCTGGATGAGCGACGTGGAGCCCTGCTGGGTGGAAACAATCAGGCGGGCGGCGTCCTTGAAGAGGGGGTCGAGGCGGTCCATATCCACGTCGTCCAGGCCGCTGGCGCCGTTCTCGTCCTCCACCTCGGGCAGGAAGAAAGCGGTGGGATAGCCCTGCTGGCGGGCGATGTATTCGGTGATGCTGACTACTTCGGGCGTGTCAATGAAGGCACACTGCACGCGCACCGGTTCGGCGCCCTGCAGGAAGAGCATGTCGCCCCGGCCGATAAGCTGGTTGGCGCCCGGCCGGTCGAGGATGGTGCGCGAGTCCACCATCTGCGACACCTTGAAGGCGATGCGCGCCGGGAAGTTGGCCTTGATGGTACCGGTGATGATGTTCGTCGTCGGTCGCTGCGTGGCGATAATCATGTGGATGCCCACGGCGCGGGCCAACTGGGCGATGCGGGCGATGGGCAGTTCGACGTCCTTGCCGGCAGTCATGATGAGGTCGCCGAACTCGTCGATGACCACCACGATGTAGGGCATGTACTTGTGCCCCTTCTCGGGGTTAAGCTGGCGGTTGATGAACTTCTCGTTGTACTCCTTGATGTTGCGCACGTGCGCCATCTTCAGCAGGTCGTAGCGCGTGTCCATCTCCACGCAGATGGAGTTGAGGGTCTGCACCACCTTGGTGACGTCCGTGATGATAGGCTCCGCCTCGTTGGGCAGCTTGGCCAGGAAGTGGTGCTCGATGACGGAATAGATGCTGAACTCCACCTTCTTGGGGTCGACGAGCACGAACTTCAGTTCCGCCGGATGCTTCTTATATAATAAGGAGGTGATGATGGCGTTCAGGCCGACGGACTTGCCCTGGCCGGTAGCGCCCGCCACGAGGATGTGGGGCATCTTCGCCAGGTCCACCATGAAGACTTCGTTCGTGATGGTCTTGCCCAGGGCGATGGGCAGGTCGTAGGTGGATTCCTGGAACTTCTTGCTGCCGATGATGCTGCGTCCGGAGACGATGCGCGGCTTCTTGTTGGGCACCTCGATGCCGATGGTTCCCTTGCCGGGGATGGGCGCGATGATGCGGATGCCCAGGGCGGAGAGGGCCAGGGCAATGTCGTTCTCCAGCCCCTTGATGCGCGAGATGCGCACGCCGCGCTCCAGGGTGATTTCGTAGAGCGTCACCGTGGGGCCTACGGTCGCCTTGATGCTGTTTATCTCGATGCCGAAGCTGCGCAGGGTGGTGACAATCTCGTCCTTGTTGGCGTTCTGCTCGTCCATGTTCACCACCGGTTCGGACTCGTCGAACTGCTTCAGCAGGTCGAGCGTGGGAAAGTGATAGTGCTCTAAGTCGAGGCGGGGGTTGTAGGGTTCCGTCGGCTTCTTCACCAGTTCGTCGGCGTGCGACTCCACGACGAAGCCCGGCTCCTGGACGGCAGGGGCAGGTTCCGGCACGGGGACGACGGGGTCCGGCTCGGGCACCTCGAAGGCAATGGGCACGTCGCCGCCTTTCACGGGGGGAGCGGAGTTTTCATCATCCGGCTTTCCCAAGTCGATAGAGATTTCCTCCGAAGGCTCTTCCGCCTCGGCGGGCATCGGTTCATGGGGCGGTTCTGCTTCGGCCAGCCCTTCATTCGGCTTGCGGCGGAAACCCCAGGACGTATCAAACTCCTCGGGCACCTCGCCTTCGCCGGCCACAGGCCCTTCGCTCTTCGGCTTCCGCTTCAGGAATCCCAACGAAAGGAGGCGGCGCATCCACGTGACGGTACGCGCGCTGAGGTAGGCCAGGAAGCAGACGCCCGTGGCCAGCAAGAGAAGCCACACGCCGGGCACGCCCACCTGCGAGGCCAGCCAGTTGCCCACGTTGTAGCCGTGCAGGCCGCCCAGATAGACGAACGAGTCCTGGTACTGGTGGCGGAAGGCGAACCCGAAGAAGACCGAGAACCAAACCAACAACACGGCGCAACCGACGAACCACCGCCACAGACGCACGCGCCGTATCTTCATCAGCTTCAGCCCCGCCATGCCCAGGAAGAGCAGGATGAAATAGGAAGCGATGCCGAAGCAGTCGTTGATGAAATAACTGGCCAGTTGCGCGCCGCGCGAGCCGGCATAGTTGCGCACGCCGTTGTCCACCGAAGCCAGTTCTTCGGACGTGGCGTTCTCCAGGATGCTCTGGTCGGCCGCCCCGGTGAAGAAGAACGACGTGAAGGCCAGCAACAGGTAGACCGAAAATATGATGAGCAGCAACCCGACGACGAAACGGGCCGTCTCGTTCTTGCACACGGCTTTCAGCCTGGCGCCGAACGAGAGCCTTGGCTCCTTCTCCTTGCTTGTAGTTTTCTTTTCCATTTGATGTACCAAAAAATGGTGAATAAAGACGGATGCAAAAGTAACAATTATCTGCCAAGTGACAAAATGTATTTTCCGGCAAGCCGAGAATCGAATATTCCGGGCCGACGGACAGGCCCGCGCGGAAAATCCGAGCGGAGAACAGTTACCAGACTACCAGACAGGACGATAGCGAAATCCTTACAAACCAACGAGCGCGGAAACGCCGCCCATTTCCCCTCCGCACGCCCCCCGGAAGAGCGCACCGCACCGGAAAAAAGGACGCGCCGCACCGGAGAGAAACAAGCGCCGCACCGGAGAGACGGCAGCCCTGCGGCGCGAAGCCCCCGGCCAAGCACCGGAAAGACACAGGAAATGGATTTCCGAAGAATAAACATGCAACCACCGCGAATAAACATGCGGAATCCGCGCATATCCATGCACTCCGGAAGCCCTTCCCCCGCCCCGCCGGCCGGTCCCGGCACCCAAGCGAGTCAGGAAAACAGAGCCGGAAGCGACATTTTGCCTACCCATGCAAACGATTTCCCGACAAAAAGCAAGATGCCCCTCCGGAGTCCCGAGCCCCTCCCCCGCCCTGCCCAACCGGCAAAGCCCCCGGCTGTCTCCGGCCGTCCGGGGAAGAAGGAATAAAAAAAGCTCCCAGGAATCTGATTCCCGGGAGCTACCCAATCGCTTCGTGGAGCATAGCGGACTCGAACCGCTCACCTCGACACTGCCAGTGTCGCGCTCTAGCCAGATGAGCTAATACCCCTTTTGACGCTGCAAAGGTACAACCTTTTTTCAGAACGGCAAACAAATCGGGCTATTTTTTTTCGAATCCGCATATACAGCGGCTACCATTTGCACATTTCTTCCTATTTCGTACCTTTGCACGGCATAAAAAGCGCACGCCTATGTCCTACGAAAGCAAAATCATCAACGACCCCGTATTCGGGTTCATCAAAATCCCCAAAGGGCTGCTCTACGACCTGGTCTGCCACCCCGTCGTGCAACGCCTGACGCGCATCCGCCAGTTGGGCCTCTCGTCCGTGGTCTACCCCGGGGCGCAGCACACGCGTTTCCAGCACTCGCTGGGCGCCTTCCACCTGATGAGCGAAGCCATACGCGAACTGACGGCCAAGGGAAACTTCATCTTCGACAGCGAAGCCGAAGCCGTCGAGGCGGCCATCCTACTGCACGACGTAGGACACGGGCCTTTCTCGCACGTCCTGGAGCACACGCTCGTGCAGGGCATTGCCCACGAAGAAATCTCGCTCCTGCTGATGGAACGCATCAACCGCGAAATGAACGGGCAACTTTCGCTGGCCATCCGCATCTTCCAAGACCAATATCCCAAACGCTTCCTGCACCAACTGGTCAGCGGCCAACTGGACATGGACCGGCTGGACTACCTGCGCCGCGACAGCTTCTACACGGGCGTCACCGAGGGAAACATCGGCTCGGCACGCATCATCAAGATGCTGGATGTGCGAGACGACCGACTGGTGGTAGAGTCCAAAGGCATCTACTCCATAGAGAACTTCCTCACCGCCCGCCGCCTGATGTACTGGCAAGTCTACCTGCACAAAACGTCCGTGGCCTACGAACAGTTGCTGCTCAACACCCTGCAACGGGCCAAGAAACTGGCCTCGCAAGGCGAAGAACTGTTTGCCCCGCCCGCCCTGCGGTTCTTCCTCTACAACGACATCGGGCGCAGACGCTTCCACGACGACCCGGATTGCCTGGAAAACTTCCTCATGCTGGACGACAACGACATCTGGACCTCCCTGAAAGCCTGGACGCGCCACCCGGACAAAGTACTGGCCACGCTCAGCGAAGGAATGGTAAACCGGAAACTCTTTAAGGTCGAGGTCTCCTCCGAGCCTTTCCCCGAGACACGGCGGCAAGCCCTGCAAGCCCAGATAGCCCAGGCGCTGGGCATCCCCGCAGACGATGCGCGCTACTTCCTCGCCACGCCGGACATCGAAACCAACATGTACAACCCAGCAGACGACAGCATAGACATCCTGTACAGCGACGGCACCACACGGGGCATCGCCGAAGCATCGGACATGTTTGACATCGCCCTGCTCTCGCACAAAGTCAAAAAGCATTACCTGTGCTACTGGCGCCTGGGCAAATAACCCCGCAAAGGACAAAAAAATACGTTTTTCCCGCTAACGGACGGAGGAAAACGGCGCAAAATGCTAAAATATTCCCCAACGTAGAGAGAATTATAAAAAAAAGTACGATATTTGTGTTTTGAAACCATCAAACAAGAATAATAATGGAGTTCTCTGCCAAACAAATAGCCGCATTCCTCCAAGGAGAAATCATTGGAAACGAGAATGCAACGGTGCACACCTTCGCCAAAATCGAAGAGGGCGTACCGGGAGCCATCAGCTTCCTGTCCAACCCCAAATATACACCTTATATATATAATACGGAAGCCAGCATCGTCTTGGTGAACAAAGATTTCGTGCCCGAACACGAAATAAAGGCCACCCTTATCAAGGTGGACAACGCCTACGACAGCCTGGCCCGCCTGCTCACCCTCTACGAACAGAGCAAGCCCAAGAAGACAGGCATCGACCCGCTGGCCTTCATCGCGCCTACCGCGCAGGTGGGCAAAGACGTGTGGATAGCCCCGTTTGCCTACGTGGGCGAAAACGCCGTGGTGGGCGACCGTACCGTCCTCCACCCGCATGCCACCATCGGCGACGGCGCACGCGTGGGCGACGACTGTACCCTCTACGCCGGAGCCACCGTCTACCACGATTGCCGCGTGGGCAACCGCTGCACCCTGCACGCAGGCAGCGTAGTGGGCGCCGACGGATTCGGCTTCGCTCCCACCCCCCAAGGTTACGAAAAGATTCCCCAAATAGGCATCGCCATCCTGGAGGACGACGTGGAGATCGGCGCCAACACGTGCGTGGACCGCGCGACCATGGGCGCGACCGTCGTGCATAGAGGCGCGAAGTTGGACAACCTCGTACAGATTGCCCACAACGACGAGATAGGCTCGCACACGGTTATGGCCGCACAAGTCGGAGTAGCCGGCTCGACGAAGGTGGGCGAATGGTGCATGTTTGGCGGGCAAGTGGGAATTGCCGGGCATATCCACATTGGCGACCGCGTGGTACTGGGCGCCCAGTCGGGCGTGCCGAGCAGCATCAAAAGCGACCAACGCCTCATCGGCGCACCGCCCATGGAAGAGAAACCATTCTTCAAGTCGAGCGCCATCTTCCGCAAGCTGCCGGACATGTACTTCGAACTGAACGCCCTGCGCAAGGAACTGAATGAAATCAAGAAACAATTAAATAAAGAGTGACCGATGTTGAAACAAAAGACTCTGAAAGATAGCTTCTCGCTCAGCGGGAAAGGTCTGCACACAGGCCTCGACCTGACCGTCACTTTCAACCCCGCCCCCGAGAACCACGGCTATAAGATACAACGCACCGACGTAGAAGGCCAGCCCCTCATCGAGGCCGTAGCCGACAATGTAGTGGAAACCACGCGCGGGACGGTGCTTGCCAAGAACGGCGTAAAAGTGAGCACCATCGAACACGGCATGGCCGCCCTCTACGCCCTGGGCATCGACAACTGCCTCATCCAGGTCAATGGGCCGGAGTTTCCCATACTCGACGGCAGCGCGCAATACTACGTCAACGAGATAGAACGCGTGGGCATCGTAGAACAGAACGCCGTCAAGGACTTCTACATCATCAAGTCGAAGATTGAGTTTCGCGACGAGCAGACAGGCTCATCCATCATCGTACTGCCCGACGAGAACTTTAGCCTGAACGTACTGGTATCTTACGACTCGACCATCATCCCCAACCAATTCGCCACATTGGAAGACATGGCCAAGTTCAAGGACGAAATAGCCGCCAGCCGGACTTTCGTCTTCGTCCGCGAGATAGAACCGCTGCTCCAAGCCGGACTCATCAAAGGCGGCGACCTGGACAACGCCATCGTCATCTACGAACGGCAGATGTCGCAAGAGAACTACGACAAACTGGCCGACGTGATGGGCGTGCCCCACATGGATGCCACGCAACTGGGCTACATCATGCACAAGCCGCTGGTTTGGCCCAACGAATGCGCCCGCCACAAACTGCTGGACGTCATCGGAGACATGGCCCTCATCGGCAAACCCATCAAAGGACGCATCATCGCCACACGCCCGGGCCACACCATCAACAACAAGTTCGCCCGCCAGATGCGCAAGGAAATCCGCCTGCACGAGATTCAAGCCCCGGCTTACGACTGCAGCCGCCCGCCGCTGATGGACGTCAACCGCATCCGCGAACTGCTGCCCCACCGCTATCCCTTCCAGTTAGTAGACAAAGTCATAGAGATGGGCGCCAACTATATCGTAGGCGTGAAGAACGTCACTTCCAACGAGCCCTTCTTCCAAGGCCACTTCCCGCAAGAACCCGTCATGCCGGGCGTCCTCCAGATAGAAGCCATGGCACAGGTAGGCGGCCTGCTGGTGCTGAACTCCGTAGACGAACCCGAACGTTATTCCACTTATTTCCTGAAGATAGACGGCGTGCGCTTCCGCCACAAGGTGGTACCGGGCGACACGCTCCTTTTCCGTGTAGAACTGCTGGCTCCCATTCGCCGGGGCATCTCGACGATGAAAGGCTACATCTTCGTGGGCGAAAAGGTGGTATGCGAAGCCGAGTTCACCGCACAAATAATAAAGAACAAATAAATTAATAATGAAGAGTGAAGAATGAAGAATCGCCAGCTTGCTTCCGGTGAAAGCGACACCACGCGTCGGTTCTTCATTCTTCACTCTTAATTCTTCATTTATACAACATGATTAGTCCTTTAGCATACATCCATCCCGAAGCCCAAATAGGCGAAAATGTAGAGATTGGCCCGTTCGTATTCATCGACAGAAACGTGGTCATCGGCGACAACAACAAGATTATGCCCAATGTCAACATCATGTACGGCTCGCGCATCGGAAAAGGGAACACCATCTTCCCGGGCGCAGTCATCGGCGCCGTGCCCCAAGACTTGAAGTTCAAAGGCGAAGAGACGACGGCCGAAGTGGGCGACAATAACCTCATCCGCGAAAACGTGACCATCAACCGGGGCACAGCCGCCAAGGGCAAGACGGTGGTGGGCAGCAACAACCTGCTGATGGAAGGCGTGCACGTGGCGCACGACGCAAGGATAGGCAACGGGTGCATCATCGGCAACTCCACGAAGATGGCGGGCGAGATTGTCATTGACGACCACTCCATCATCAGCGCCGCCGTGCTGATGCACCAGTTCTGCCGCGTGGGCGGATACGGTATGATACAAGGCGGATGCCGCTTCAGCAAGGACGTGCCCCCCTACATCATCGCCGGACGAGACCCCATCTGCTATGCAGGCCTGAACATCGTGGGACTGCGCCGCAGAGGATTCTCCAACGAAACCATCGAACAAATCCACAACGCCTACCGCATCATCTACCAAAGCGGACTGAACACCAGCGACGCCTTGAAGAAGATTGAGGACGAAATGGAAATGACGCCGGAAATCAACTACATCGTGACGTTCATCCGCGAATCGGCACGAGGCATCATCCCGGGCGGGAAATGAGGATAAGAAGTTAAAGAAGTTAGAGGAGTTAGAGAAGTTAAAGGAGTTAAGAAGCTAAGAAATTAAGAAGAGAACCATTATGATTTACAGATTTACCCTTATATCCGACGAAGCGGACGGTTTCCTGCGGGAAATACAGATTGACCCGGACGCTACTTTTTACGACTTCCACGAGGCGATTATCCAATCAGTGGGCTATACCGACGACCAGATGACGTCGTTCTTCATCTGCGACGACGACTGGGAGAAAGAGAAGGAAATCACGCTGGAAGAGATGGACGACAACCCGGAAACGGACAGTTGGGTGATGCGGGAAACGCACATCAACGAACTGGTAGAAGAAGAGAAACAGAAGTTGGTCTACGTCTTCGACATGATGACAGAGCGTTGCTTCTTCATCGAACTGTCTGAAATCATCACCGGCAAGCAAATGAAGGGCGCCAAATGCACCAAGAAAAAAGGCGACGCCCCCAAGCAACTGATGGACTTCAACGAGTTTGAGGCCAAGACAAACGCCGCCGCCCTCGACCTGGACGAAAACTTCTACGGCGACCAGGACTTCGACATGGAAGACTTCGACAAGGACGGCTTCGGAGGCTTCGACGAAGGCGGCGGGGGCAACCCGTACGACGAAGACAGATACTAATTTTGATGAAGAATGAAGAATTAAGAATGAAGAATCCCGCCGTTCCGGCCTGCCAATTAATTCTTCATTCTTCATTTTTAATTCTTCATTAAGATGAACACCCTCCTTGTACTCATCGGCCCCACGGGCGTAGGCAAGACCGAACTGAGCCTGCGCGTGGCCGAGGCTTTCCGCACCTGCATACTTTCCGCCGATTCGCGCCAACTCTACGCCGACCTACCCGTCGGCACGGCGGCACCCACGCCCGAACAACTGGCCCGGGTGAAGCACTATTTCGTCGGCACCCTCCAACTGACAGATTATTACAGCGCCGCGCAATACGAGGCAGACGCGCTGAAGCTGCTGGATGAATTGTTTGTCCGGCATCCCGCCGTCGTGCTGACGGGCGGCTCGATGATGTATGTCGATGCCGTGTGCAAAGGGATAGACGACATCCCCACCGTGGACGCGGACACGCGCCAACTGCTCTTGCAGAAATACGAGACCGAAGGGCTGGAACATCTCTGCGCCGAGTTGCGCCTGCGCGACCCAGAGTATTACCGCATCGTGGACTTGAAGAACCCGAAGCGCGTCATCCACGCGCTGGAGATTTGCTACATGACGGGACGGACGTACACTTCATTCCGCACGCAGACGCAGAAGGAACGCCCCTTCCGCATCGTCAAGGTGGGGCTGACGCGCGACCGCGAGGAACTGTACGACCGCATCAACCGGCGCGTGGACCAAATGATGGCCGACGGTCTCTTGGAGGAAGCGAGGAGGGTATATCCGCTGCGGACGTGCAACTCACTGAACACGGTGGGCTACAAGGAACTGTTCAAATACTTCGACGGCGAATGGACGTTGCCCTTCGCCGTCGAAAAAATCAAGCAGAACTCGCGTATCTATTCGCGCAAGCAGATGACGTGGTTCAAGCGTGACCCGGACATCCGATGGTTCCACCCCGACCGGGAGGCGGAGATACTGAACTACCTGCGCGAGCGTGTAGAGTAAAGAATCGCTATTCTGCTTTTAAGGTAATGGTCACTTTCGGCTGCGCGTCAACGCGGGCTGTCCGGAAGCCCCTCTTTCTGCCCGGCAGCTTTGGTGGTGACCAAGATTACCGCTTTCTTTCCTTTCACGACGTTCTCTCCGTATTGTTTCCGGGCTTCCTCGGTCTTCAGCACCCTCACGCCGTCTATTCTCTCGGGAGAAAGCGCTTGGAAAACTTCAGGGGTAGCAGGTTCGTCGTCGATAAGAATAAGAACAGAATCGGGCTTGACGGAAGCACCCGTTTTGCGGTCGCCGACGCCTAAGATGCCGATATGCTTATACAAATCCCCGTTTGTTACCGATAACTTTCCATCCGATGCCGATTGGGCATTTTCCCCGATAGAAGCCTTACGGGTATTTACTTCGAGCACCCCTTCGTTTCCGGTTTTCCCAAAGCGTTCCATGGCCTGTTCCGGTTTCCAGACGCGAACAGATTCTATATGCACAGAAGGCATCGTCACAAATTCTTCGAGCGGAACTTCCTTGCCATCGACGATAAACAGAACATTTCCGGCCACCGTGGAGATATGGGGCGAAAGAACGCCTTTTTCACCATCGGTAAAAAACGCCACCGGCAACAGATAGCGCACGGCTACCGGCTTTCCGTCTTTCCGGCCAGGCGTCCAACGGGGCATGGCTTTCACCAAGCGGATGGCCTCGGCGTCCAGCGACGGGTCAATGCCGCGCACCACTTTCGGGTCCGTCACCTGTCCTGTCTCATCCAACACAAAACGGACCAACACACGGCCTTGTATGCCGTTCTCCTTGGCAATATCCGGATAGCGCACGTTATCCATCAGATACTGCACCAGAGCCGACAGTCCGCCGGGAAACTGGGGAGCTTGCTCTACCATATCATAAACAACCTTTCCGTCCTCTTCGTTTTTCAAGACTTTTTTTGTGGTGACAATCAGTACGCCGTTTATCTGTCCCCGCGTGCCGTAGGCAGCAGCGTCGTCGCCCTTCAAGACAGTGATGCTGGCAATCTCTGCGGGATTTATCTTCTCCGAGAAATGCTCATACGGCATCGGCTTCCCGTCGACCACCACCAAGGGATGTTCCTTCGGCTGCGGCGTGGCATTCTGTTCGGCCAGCGTCGAGGGGAAATCGACGGCCAGGCAATAGGTGGAAGCCACGGGTTTGCCGTTCTTCATCGCGGGCTTCCAGCGGGGCATCTCGTTGACGAGGCGGATGGTCTCTTCGTCGAAAGCCTTGTCAATTCCCTTCACAATCTTGGGCTGGGTGGCGCGCCCTTCTTCGTCGATGACAAAGCTGACAAAGACCTTCCCGCGCCGGGTGTCGACCAACGGCGAACGCCGGTTCTCGGTCAGATACTTCATCAAAGCCGTCATGCCGCCCGGAAACTCGGGCATCTGCCTGACCGTGTCGGCCGGCGCCGGGTTTTCTGATTTTTCCACTACGTTTTCTTTCACAACCGCCGCTAAATCCGTAACTTTGGCGGCTGAAAGCTCGTTACTTACTCCCGACAGTTCGGGACGGGCGAAAGCGGCAACCGCTACGGCTGCCAGCGGAAGTACGTAGAGGCACTTCGCGCACGCCCACTTGCTTGACTTTTCTTTCATCATCATAGTGATTCTTTTTTTAAGTTTACTGTGATTTAAGCTGTTGGCCATAGAGTAGAGCCTTGTGCCAACAGCTTTCTTTATTAACAATAGCTGATATTCCTTCGCGTTGACGCCCGCGCCGAGCACCGCTTCGTCGGCCTCGTATTCGTGCACCGTCTGCAGCTCCTGCTTCAAGAGCCAGGCGGCGGGGTTAAACCACTGCACGAAGCAGCAGAGGTC
>CASEKR010000052.1 GCA_949288585.1 uncultured Bacteroides sp.
GCACGGCAAAATTAAAGAAATAAACCTAATTATTAATTAAAAACTAAAAGTTATGTCTGAAATTGCATCTAAAGTGAAAGCGATTATCGTCGATAAGTTGGGCGTTGAAGAATCTGAAGTAAAGAACGAAGCCAGCTTCACAAACGACCTGGGAGCCGATTCTCTGGACACTGTAGAGCTGATTATGGAGTTTGAGAAAGAATTCGGCATCTCCATCCCCGATGACCAAGCTGAAAAGATCGGCACTGTGGGCGATGCCATCAACTACATCGAGGAACACTCTAAGTAATCCATCCATCCGTTTCATCACATGGAATTAAAAAGAGTTGTTGTAACAGGTCTTGGCGCCGTTACTCCCATTGGTAACACGGTCTCCGAGTTTTGGGAGAACCTGGTCAACGGGGTTAGCGGGGCAGGACCTATTACTCATTTCGATGCATCCCTTTTCAAGACACAGTTTGCGTGCGAAGTGAAGAACTTCGACGCATCCCAATACATTGACCGCAAGGAGGCCCGCAAGATGGACCTGTACACGCAATATGCTGTCGCCGTGGCCAAGCAAGCCGTCGGCGACTCGGGTCTTGATGTGGAGAAAGAGGACTTGAACCGTATCGGCGTCATCTTTGGCGCTGGCATCGGTGGCATCCGTACCTTCGAAGAAGAGGCTGGCAACTATGCGCTGACCGGCGCAGAAAAAGGCCCGCGCTTTAACCCGTTCTTCATCCCCAAGATGATTTCGGACATCGCGGCCGGCCAAATCTCCATCCTGTACGGGTTCCACGGCCCCAACTACGCCACCTGCTCGGCTTGCGCCACCTCGACCAACGCCATTGCAGACGCATTCAACCTCATCCGCCTGGGCAAAGCTAACGCCATCGTGACAGGCGGCTCGGAAGCTGCCATCGCCGCTTGCGGCGTGGGCGGTTTCAACGCCATGCACGCCCTGTCCACGCGCAACGACTCGCCGGAGACGGCTTCACGCCCCTTCAGCGCCAGCCGTGACGGATTCGTGATGGGCGAAGGCGGCGGTTGCATCGTATTGGAAGAACTGGAACATGCCAAAGCACGCGGCGCAAAGATTTACGCCGAAGTGGCCGGTGTGGGCATGTCGGCCGATGCTTACCACTTGACGGCTTCCCATCCCGAAGGCTTGGGCGCCAAGTTGGTGATGCAAAATGCGCTGGAAGACGCGCAGATGAACCCGGAAGATATCGACTACATCAACGTGCACGGCACGTCTACCCCCGTGGGCGATATCTCGGAGGCCAAGGCCATCAAGGAAGTGTTCGGAGAACATGCGTACAAGCTGAACATCAGCTCGACGAAATCCATGACGGGACACTTGCTGGGTGCCGCAGGTGCCGTAGAGGCCATTGCCAGCATCCTGGCCATCAAGAACGGCATCGTTCCGCCCACCATCAACCACGAAGAGGGCGACAATGACGAGAACATCGACTACGACCTGAACTTCACGTTCAACAAAGCACAAGAACGCGAAGTGAATGCGGCCCTGTCCAACACGTTCGGGTTCGGCGGGCACAACGCATGTGTTATCTTCAAAAAATACGCAGAATAAAGTCGTGGTGCGTAACCTGATAGACAGAATAAGACTCCTGTTCCGCAAGGACAGAGAGTCTTATTTTTGTTTTTACAAAATCCTGGGGTTCTTCCCACGCGACATCCGTTACTACCAGCAGGCAGTGTTGCACAAGTCCACTTTCCTGCGCTCCGAAACCGGCAGGCCGCTGAACAACGAGCGGCTGGAGTTCTTGGGCGACGCCATCTTGGACGCCGTAGTAGCTGACATTGTTTTCCGGCATTTCGAAGGTTGCCGCGAAGGCTTCCTGACCAATACACGCTCTAAAATCGTGCAGCGCGAAACACTGAACAAGCTGGCCATCGAAATCGGACTGGACAAGTTAGTGAAATACACCACGCGCTCGCAGACACACAACAGTTACATGTATGGCAATGCGTTTGAGGCCTTCTTCGGCGCTATTTATATGGACCAAGGCTACGCACGCTGCATGGAGTTCATGGAAAAGAAAATCCTGAAGGATTACATCGACTTGGAAAAGATGTCGCGCAAGGAAGTGAATTTCAAGTCGAAGCTCATCGAATGGAGTCAGAAGTACAAGTATGCCGTATCGTTCGAACTGATAGAACAGCAGATGGACAAGGACTACAACCCCGTATTCCACACGGAAATAAAAGTAGAAGGCATCTCCGCAGGTAAAGGAAAGGGGTATTCCAAAAAAGAGTCCCAGCAGAACGCGGCACAGATGGCGTTAACCAAATTAAAGAACGACGCCCGGTTCAAAGAAGAAATTGCTGCCTCCAAACAACAGAAACAAGGAGAGGAGCTACCAGCCGATGAAACCATCATTCCTGAACAAGAAATAATGGTACAAGATTCTAAACTATAAACACTATTTCCAACCATGTTAGCACGATTCAACCGTTACGTAGAGAAACAAATCGCTAAGAACACCTGGTATGACGGGGCATGGTACATCGGCGGTTACATATACACAGTGTTGGGCAAATGGCTCAACTGCACGTTCATGCTGTACAGTGCCATTCCCTATGCTTTCTTATTATTAGGGTATAACTTCTACCTCACGGTTCTTTTCTACCGCAGGCGGAAAGTATCGCCCATATCCAAAAAGACGGTATGGTGGCTCAGTTGGGGGTACATACTCAGTTTGATACTCATTTATTACGCTTTCATCGCCTTATCCGAAGCAAACGCCCATGCGGCGGCCTTGCACGATTAAATCGTGGTCTTCCGTCACTAACTTTAGTTTTCCGGCTGTCTCGGCCAAGGGAATAGACGTGATGTCGTTTCCCCGCAGGGCTATCATGCGTCCAAACTGCCCGTTGGCTATGAGTTCCGTAGCATGTCCGCCCATGCGGGTAGACAGGTTGCGGTCGAAAGGCGTGGGCGAACCGCCCCGTTGGATATAACCTAAGACAGTTTCACGGGTTTCAATGCCGGTCTCGTATTCTATTTCCTGGGCGATGTATTCGCCGGCCCGTTTGCGCCCGTCGGTCTGGATACCTTCGGCTACCACGACGATGGAATAGGGCTTTCCCTGCTTCAGGCGGTCGAGGATGGCAGTGCCGATGCGGTGGATGCTGTACGGAATTTCAGGCAACAGGATGACGTCCCCCCCGCCGGCCATGCCAGCATAGAGGGCTATCCACCCGGCCTTGTGCCCCATCACTTCGATGACCATCACGCGCTTATGGGCGCTGGCTGTGCAATGGAGGCGGTCGATGGCGTCGGTGGCAATGCTGACGGCCGAGTCGAAGCCGAAGGAGAAGTCGGTGCCCCAGATATCGTTGTCGATGGTTTTGGGCACAGCGACGATGTTTAGTCCCAGTTCCGCCAGTTGGGCAGCGGTCTTGGTGGTTCCGTTGCCCCCGATGCAAACGATACAGTCCAGTCCCAGTTCTTTGACGTTCCGCTCAATAAGAGCCGGCTTGTTGACGCCGGAGACCACGCCGTTCTTGCGGAAGGGATTCTCCCGCGAAGTGCCCAGCATGGTGCCCCCGAGGTTGAGCAAGCCCGAGAGCGAGTCGCGTGTAATCACCTCCGTATCTTTGGTCAGCAAGCCCTGGAAGCCGCTATGGATACCTATCACCTCGATTCCATAATGAAGAATCGCCGTCTTGCACACGCCACGAATAGTGGCATTGATGCCCGGGCAGTCGCCCCCTGAAGTAAGTATGCCGATTCTCATGATTGCCTATGAATGATAAATTGTGTCTTAAACAGCCGTAAAGGTAAGAAAAAAGCCGGAAAAAAGATAGAGATGCCAAGAATTAACCTTACTTTTGCGCTGCCAAATGGATTTCTATAAGAACGATGAATATCACAAGATTACTGAATAAGGCTTTTCTTGCCCCGCGTTTGAAAGGAATCGAACAATATGCCACCCGCGCCGGAGAGTTGCAGGGGCAAGTCCTGCGCCGCCTCTTGCGCCTGGCGGCCGACACCGAATGGGGCAAGAAATATGACTATGCAAGCATACATTCCTACGACGAGTTCCGCCGTCGCCTCCCGATACAGACTTACGAAGAAGTGAAGCCCTACGTGGCCCGCCTGCGCCAAGGCGAGCAGAACCTGCTTTGGCCCTCGGAGATACGCTGGTTTGCCAAGTCGTCAGGCACGACGAACGACAAAAGCAAGTTCATCCCTGTCAGCCGGGAGTCGCTGAAAGACACGCACTACCGTGGCGGGACAGATGCCGTGGCTCTCTACTTGGGACAGAACCCGCAGAGCCGTTTCTTTTCAGGCAAAGGACTGATTCTGGGAGGCAGCCATGCGCCGAACCTCAACTCCAACCACAGCTTGGTGGGCGACCTCTCGGCCATCCTGATAGAAAACATCTCCCCCCTGATCAACCTCATCCGCGTGCCCAGCAAGCAGACGGCCCTAATGGGCGAGTTCGAGCCGAAGATGGAAGCCATTGCAAAGGAGACCATCGGCGTGAACGTGACCAGCCTGTCCGGCGTGCCCTCGTGGATGTTGGTGCTCATCAAGCATATCCTGGAGAAGACAGGAAAACAGACACTGGAAGAGGTATGGCCGAACTTGGAAGTGTTCTTCCACGGCGGAGTGGCCTTCACGCCCTACCGCGAACAGTACAAGCAACTGATTCAAAGCCCGAAGATGCACTACGTGGAGACGTACAACGCCAGCGAAGGCTACTTCGGCACGCAGAACGACCCGGCCGACCCGGCCATGTTGCTGATGATTGACTACGGCATCTTCTTCGAGTTCATCCCGCTGGAAGAGGTGGGCAAGGAGAACCCGCACGCCTATTGCTTGGAAGAAGTGGAGATTGGCAAGAACTACGCCATGGTCATCTCTACGTCCGCCGGCCTGTGGCGGTACCTGATAGGCGACACCGTGAAGTTCACCAGCAAGCATCCCTACAAGTTCGTCATCACGGGGCGCACGAAACACTTCATCAACGCGTTCGGCGAGGAACTGATTGTGGACAACGCAGAGAAAGGCTTGGCACGGGCTTGCGCCGAGACGGGCGCGCAAGTGCTGGAATACTCCGCCGCGCCGGTCTTCATGGACGCCAACGCGAAGTGCCGCCACCAGTGGCTCATCGAGTTTGCGAAGATGCCGGACGACGTGCAACGCTTTGCGCGCATCTTGGACGACACGCTGAAAGCCATCAACTCGGACTACGAGGCGAAGCGCCAGAACGACCTGGCCCTGCAACCGCTGGAGGTCATCGTAGCCCGACCGGGACTTTTCCACGACTGGCTGGCGAAGAAAGGAAAGCTGGGCGGGCAGCACAAGATTCCCCGCTTGAGCAACACGCGCGAATACATCGAAGGAATGCTGGAACTGAACCGTTAAACCGACTGGACTACACGATAGCCCAGGCGTTCCGCTCTTCCGGCATCAAAGCGGAAGCGATATTCGACCGCTGTGGACGGACGATTACGAGTGGTAAGTTTGTTTCACCGTTGCTGAAACAAAGTCCCGCAAAGAGCCGGGCAATCTCCCGCAAGTTTTGCCGCCCCGCACCGCAAAAACTCCCCGCCGGCCAACGCTACTTCTCCCAAAA
Source organism: uncultured Bacteroides sp. (assembly GCA_949288585.1). GTDB lineage: Bacteria > Bacteroidota > Bacteroidia > Bacteroidales > Bacteroidaceae > Bacteroides. The sequence continues at coordinate 5,595 of CASEKR010000052.1, forward strand.
AGCGTAACTTTGTGCAATCAATCCGGATATAAAAAGACTGACGATATGGAACAACAATCTTTATTCATCTACAACACCCTGCACCGGCAGAAAGAGCTCTTCAAGCCGTTGCACGCAAAGAATGTGGGCATGTACGTCTGCGGACCCACTGTCTACGGAGACCCGCACCTGGGCCACGCCCGCCCGGCCATCACCTTCGACCTGCTCTTCCGCTACCTGAAGCACTTGGGCTACCAGGTGCGCTACGTGCGCAACATCACCGACGTCGGCCACCTGGAGCACGACGCCGACGAAGGCGAGGACAAGATTGCCAAGAAGGCACGCTTGGAACAACTGGAGCCGATGGAGGTGGCGCAATACTACGCCAACCGCTACCACGACGCCATGCGCGCATTGAACGTACTGCCCCCCAGCATCGAGCCGCAGGCTTCGGGACACATCATCGAACAAATCAAACTGGTGGAAGAAATCCTGAAGAACGGCTATGCCTACGAAAGCCAGGGTTCCGTCTACTTCGACGTGAACAAGTACAACAAAGACCACCACTACGGCGTGCTTTCGGGACGCAACTTGGACGACGTGCTGAACACCACCCGCGAACTGGACGGGCAGGACGAGAAGCACAACCCGGCCGACTTCGCCCTGTGGAAGAAGGCGCAGCCCGAACACATCATGCGCTGGCCCTCGCCCTGGAGCGACGGCTTCCCCGGCTGGCACTGCGAATGCACGGCCATGGGGCGCAAATACCTGGGCGCGCACTTCGACATACACGGCGGAGGCATGGACCTCATCTTCCCGCACCACGAGTGCGAAATTGCGCAAGCCGTAGCCTCGCAAGGCGACGACATGGTGCGCTACTGGATGCACAACAACATGATTACCATCAACGGACAGAAGATGGGTAAATCGCTGGGTAACTTCATCACCCTCGAACAGTTCTTCACCGGCCGGCACGAAAAACTGACGCAAGCCTACACGCCGATGACCATCCGCTTCTTCATCCTCCAGGCACACTACCGCAGCACGGTGGACTTCAGCAACGAGGCATTGCAGGCCGCCGAGAAGGGATTGAGCCGCCTGATGGACGCCATCCATGGGCTGGACAACCTGAAGCCGTCGACCACGTCGACGGTGGACGTACACACGCTGCGCGAGAAGTGTTACGAAGCCATGAACGACGACCTCAACTCGCCCATCGTCATCGCACACCTGTTTGACGGGGCGAAGATGGTGAATAATATCGCCGCAGGCAACGACACCATCAGCGCCGAAGACTTGCAGGAACTGAAGGACACTTTCCAACTCTTCGCCTTCGACATCCTGGGACTGGCCGCCGAGAATGCCTCCAACGCCGCCCGCGAGGAAGCCTTCGGCCACGTGGTAGACATGCTGCTGGAAGAACGCGCCAAGGCAAAAGCCAACAAGGACTGGGCGACAAGCGACAAGATACGCAACGAACTGACCGCCCTGGGCTTCGAAATCAAAGACGGGAAGGAGAAGACGGAATGGAAACTGAACAAATAAAGAACTTCTTCCGGGACGACCGCTTTGCCGCCAACGCGGGCATCGAACTGCTGGAAGTGCGCGAAGGCTACGCCAAGGCCGCGCTCACCGTCACGCCCGAACACCTCAACGCAGGCGGCCGCACGCAGGGCGGCGCGCTCTTCACCCTGGCCGACCTGACGCTGGCGGCGGCGGCCAACTCGCACGGCGTGCTGGCTTTCTCGCTCTCGTCCAACATCACGTTCCTGCGCGCCAGCGGCACGGGAGACACTCTCACCGCCGAAGCGCGCGAACGCTACATCGGCCGCACTACGGGCTACTACCAGATAGACATCACCAACCAGGACGGGAAACTGGTGGCCACGTTCGAGTCGAGCGTTTTCCGCAAGGGGGACGTGCTGCCCTTCGCCGGGGAGTAAAGACGCACCAGACCATAAGCGCGGACTGCGCGGATCCACAGGCTGAGCCATGAGCCTTTCTGTGGAACCCGCGCAGTCCGCGCTTTCTTTTTATCCGGATGTCGCCCGTCAATCCTCCGCCACCAGCGACGTCAGCGGATAGCGGTTGCCCGTGACGCCCGTGAAGAAGGCCTTGGCCGAGCCGAAGCTGAGATACATGTCGAGGCGGATGGGCAGGTGGTTGTCGTCGTCGGAGATAAAGAAGGTGATGATTTCGTTCTCCTTGCCCTTGTCGTCATACTCCACGAAAGAGAAGACCAGGCAACGGTAAGTGTGGCCGTCCTTGGCATCGACGTTCTCGATGCCCCGGTAGATGAGCGTCTGCTGCTCCACGCGGCGGCCGGTGGCCATGGGGAAGTGCACCTTGTCGCCCACTTGGAAGTCTTCGGCGCGCCAGGAGCGGGCCTGGCCCAGGATACTGAGCATGTCGAAGATGCACCGGCTGTCGTTGTATTCCATCTCTTGCGGCTCGCGGTCTGCGGGCTTGTACCACGTGCGCCGTTGCTTCACGTAGGACACCCCGTCCTTGTACGAGAACCAGGCTTCGTCCTTCGTGTGCCGCTTTCCCTCCTCGGCGGCCTTGCAGAAGTAGAGAGGTTCGAGGCGGTCGGTGACGTGGCAGGTCAGCGTGTCGCGCATCTTGAAGAAGAAGTCGGCGCGCTTGCTGGTGTGCGACTTCAGGCGGAAGCAATACCCGGGCTTGCCCTGGTACTCGGTAGAGTCGGTGGTCAGGGCAGCATAGCCCACCTTTATCCAAATGAACTTCCAGTTGAACATCAGGTCGTAGGTGATGTGCTCGCCGGGCAGGAAGGCGGTGTTCTTGGCCGAACACTGGGCGTGCGCGCCCGTAGCGGCAAAGGCCGCCAGCAGCAACGCTATGAAGGCGCCGCCCATGCGTTTGAGGATTCTCTCGCTAATAGCTGTAGCCCCGGCCACTGTTGCCCGAGCTGCTGCGGCTGTTCCGGTTTTTGTTACGTTTGTCTTCATCCGGTTTTTGTTTTTTCAGTTCGTCAGGTTTTTGTTTATCTCGCGGCCGGTCCTTGATGTTCCAGCTTTGCGTCAGGTCGAAGTTGGCTTTCAGTTCGATGACTTGCCAGTAGTAGTAGACTTCTTCGGGCTGCCGTTTGGCGGCATAGTCGCCCGTGTCCCATTGCCCGTTTCCGTTGGTGTCGTTGACCAGGCGGGCGCAATATTTGCCGGGGTTCAGGTAGTAGAAGTCGGCGCGTCCCTGGGTGACGGGCACGGTGCGCAGCACCTTGTCCTGCGCGTCCAGCAGTTCGACGAAGGCCACGGAATCCGCCCCGGCGACGTCGAAGAAGATTTGCCCGTAATCTTCCAGTTTCTTGGCCTTGAACTCCTTTTTCACCTTGTCGGTGAAGAGGCCGTAAAGCCCGTGTATGGCGGTAGAGTCAATCTCGAAGGCATAGCTCTCGCCGGGCGTCCAGTCGGCAAAGATGTTGTAAAGCTTGAGGTCGGCCGTATCTTGCTGGAAGTCGAAGGGGATGTCCGTCCACAGGGTGTCGACCTTCTGGCGGAGATGGATGGCGGCCGTGTCTATGCGGGCCACCGGTTCGGTGAAGGTCAGCGTCAGGTAGTCATAGATGTCCATGGCCGAAGGGGCGTAGACCTCCATCGGGAGGAACTCGGTGTCGGGCGGTTCGGGTTCGTCGCCTTTCTTGCGGCGTTTCTTGCGCTCCTTTTCTTTCTTCTCGCGCTCCTTCGCTTTCTCTTCTTCGGTCTTGGGCTTGACTTTCGACACGAGGGCCAGGGTGTCCGTGCGGGGCACGAGTTGGTTCAGCGTGTCGGTGTAGAGGTAAGAGAGGCGCATCTTCAGCGTATCCAGCTGGTAGACGAGCGAGTCTTTAATCCAATAATCCAGCGTATCGATGCGTCCGGTGGGCTTCTCGATGATGAAGGCGTCCGCCGCGTCGAAGTTCATGCCTTCGAGCAGGGGCAGGGTGTCGGCCGGCGCGGTGAAGCAGAGGGTGAACTTGTGCATGACGGGCCGCTCGGCCTTGGCCAGGCGCTGGGCACGGGTCGTGCGCTCCTTGAAGGCAAGCAGGATGAGGTCGTCGGGCAGGTAGTGCGTGTAAGGCCGTGGGATGATGGTGTCGTAGGTCAGCGTGTCAATCCACATAGTATCCTGCGCCACGCGCGGCTCGCTGGTGGGGATGACCAGTGAATCGTTGTAGGCGATGTTCTCCGACGGCTGCGAGAAGAAGTAGTTCTGGTCAGCATCCATCAGGCCATAGATGCGGTAGCGCCCGGGCGCGATGCCGCGTATGGAGAAGCGTCCCCGGCTGTCGGTGCGCCCCACGCGGTCGAAGGGCAGGGCGGTGAAGGCCGAATCTTCCAGGTTGGCGTGCAGGCCCACGAGCATCCCCTTCACCGGCTCGAGGTTGGAGGCGTTGAGCAGGGTGCCGGATACCACCATCGAGTCGATCCGCTCGCCCGTGGAGAAGGTGAAGGCGAAGTCGTAGAGAGGATTGCCCTCGTTGTTGTCCTCTATGGCGTCGGAGAAGTCGATGGTGTAAGTCATGTCGGGCTTGAGCGTGTCCTCCAGGTTAATCACGACCTTCTTGCCGCGCGTCTTGATTTCGGGCTGCTGCACCTGGGGGGGCGAAATCACCACCTTCTCGCCGGGATTTTCCAGCTTGATGTATTCGTCGAACTCGATGGTTACCCGGTCGCGGTTGTAATTCAACTCGCCCGGCTGCGGCGTGCTGCGCACAAAGACGGGCGGCGCCTCGTCGATAGGCCCCCCTTCGATGCGTCCCACGCTGGCGCAGGAATACAGCAACCCCGCGCCCAGCAACCATCCCGCCGCACGGCGGAAGAAATAGCTCGTTCTCTTGCTCATTCGGTACATAACTATTCAACAGGATGCAAAAATAAAGTTTATCGCGCAATAAGGCGCACGGAATTACGTAATTTTAACCCAAGAACCTCGCTTTCCTGCCCGCCGCAAAGGGGGGGTGCGAACGCCGCACTCGGGACTTCCGTTTGACGCACTCGGGAGAAATGAACGCCGCACTCGAAGCAAACGCCCGCCGCACCCGGGACATTCCCTTTGCGCGGCCGGAGGAACTTCCTGTTCTACAACCCTTTATCAGACACCCTGGGAAACGGTTATCCGAAAAAGAATCTTTTCTCTTTCAAAACATAGTTAAAAAAGGGGGGAGACGCACTATATATATAAGAAGAAAAGCCTAAATTTGCGGCCGAAAACTGCGTAGATGAAATCAGTTTTCGGCCGCAAGCAAACCCCTTCCCACGGCGGGAAGAAGCCCGAAAGACAAATTGTAACAGATTATAGAGAACAGAAAATGATTATGAAGAGTAGATTAGTATTACTGGCTTGTTGCCTGGCGCTGCTGAGCAGCTGTAAGGAAGGCAACAATGGTGAAGCGAAAGCACCCGAGTACGCAGTGATTAGCACCCAGGCCACCACTGCCCAACTGACGAACAGCTACCCGGCGACCATCAGAGGTAAGCAAGACGTCGAAATCCGCCCCATGGTGAGCGGCTTCATCACGCAGTTGCACGTCGATGAAGGCGCGTCCGTGAAGAAAGGACAAGTATTGTTCACCATCGACCAGGTGCAATACCGTGCGGCCGTGGAAACCGCGCAAGCAGCCGTAGAAACCGCGAAGGCAGCCCTGCAGACCCAACAACTGACCACGCAGAACAGCCGTGAACTGAACAAGAAAGGCATCGTCAGCGACTACCAGTTGAGCACCTCCGAAAACCAGTTGGCACAAGCCAAGGCCGCTCTGGCACAAGCCGAAGCGCAGTTGGTAAACGCCAAACGCAACCTGCAATACACCGAGGTGACCAGCCCCAGCGACGGCGTCGTAGGACAGATACCCTACCGTATCGGCAGCCTTGTCAGCGCATCGATGGCCACACCCATGACCACCGTGGCCGACATCTCCGAGATGTACGCCTACTTCTCCATGACCGAACGCCAACTGCTCGACATGATCCGCGAAGGAGGCTCGATGCAGGAAATCCTGGCCAAACTGCCTGACGTGCGCCTGCAACTCATCGACGGCAGCCTCTATCCCGACAGCGGACGCGTGGAAACCATCAGCGGAGTCATCGACCCCACCACGGGTTCGGTCAGCATGCGCGCCATGTTCCCCAACTCCCACAACGTGCTGCGTAGCAACTCGACCGGCAACGTCATCTTCCCCAACATCCTGAAAGACGTCATCCTGGTGCCCCAATCGGCCACCACGGAAATCCAGGACAAGAAGTTCGTCTTCGTCGTACAGGCCGACAACACGGTGAAGAACACCGAAATAGAAGTCTACACCCTGAACGACGGCAAGAACTACTACGTGACAAGCGGCCTGAAGCCCGGTGACAAAGTCGTCATAGAAGGCGTGCAAGCCCTGAAAGACGGCCAAGCCATCACCCCCATCACCCCGGCCGAAAAGGAAGCTGCTTACAAGCAGGCATTGGAAGACCAGAAGAACGGCAACATCCAAACTGCATTCCAATAATCCAAGTTGACAAGGGAACAAGTTGGCAAAGGGACAAGGCAACCCAAGAGAGACGCAATCCGCCTCGCGGCCTTGTTAACTCGTCAACTCGTCCACTAATAATAGAAAAGTAAACTATGAACTTAGCAAGATTTATCAACCGTCCGGTACTGTCCACCGTGATTTCCATCCTGCTGGTCATCCTGGGCTTCATCGGCCTGGCCACGCTGCCTGTCACCCAGTACCCGGACATCGCGCCCCCCACGGTCAACGTGAGTGCCACCTACATGGGCGCCAATGCACAGACCGTGCTGAACTCGGTCATCTCGCCGCTGGAAGACCAAATCAACGGCGTGGAAAACATGATGTACATGACCTCCGACGCCTCCAACAACGGCTCGGCTTCCATCACCGTCTACTTCAAACAAGGCACCGACCCAGACATGGCGCAGGTGAACGTACAGAACCGCGTGACCATGGCCCAAGGACTGCTGCCCCAGGAAGTAACCCAGGTGGGCGTCACCACCCGCAAACGCCAAACCTCCATGCTGATGATTTTCACCATCTACGACATGGAAGACAAGTACAACATCGAGTTCATCGAAAACTACGCCAACATCAACATCATTCCGGAAATCAAGCGTGTCTCCGGCGTGGGCGACGCCTTCGTGATGGGTGCCGACTACTCCATGCGCATCTGGCTGAAGCCCGACATCATGGCGCAGTACAAACTCATCCCCTCCGACATCAGCGGCGTACTGGCCGAGCAGAACATCGAAGCCGCACCGGGACAATTCGGTGAACGCGGCGGGCAAACCTTCCAGTACACCATCCGTTACCGGGGACGCCTGCAAACGACCGAAGAATTCGGCAACATCGTCATCAAGTCCTTGGCCGACGGCCAGGTGCTGCGCATGAAAGACGTGGCCGACATCGAACTGGGACGTAATACCTACGGCTTCGACAACACCGTGGACGGCCACAAGGGCGTCAGCTGTATCGTCTACCAGATGGCCGGCACCAACGCCACCGCCACCATCCAGAACCTGGAGAAGGTGTTGGACGACATGCAGAAGTCCATGCCCACCGGACTTGGCGTCAACATCGCGCAAAGTGCCAACGACTTCCTCTTCGCCTCCATCCACGAAGTAGTCAAGACGCTGATAGAAGCTTTCATCCTGGTGTTCATCGTGGTGTACATCTTCCTGCAAGATATGCGCTCCACGCTGATTCCCGCCATCGCGATTCCCGTGGCCCTGATTGCCACGTTCTTCGTGCTGAAACTCATCGGCTTCAGCATCAACCTGCTGACCCTTTCGGCCATGGTGCTGGCCATCGCGATTGTGGTCGATGACGCCATAGTCGTCGTCGAGGGCGTCCATGCCAAGCTGGACCAGGGCTACAAATCGGCCCGTCTGGCAGCCATCGACGCCATGCACGAACTGGGCGGCGCCCTGGTGTCCATCACGCTGGTCATGATGTCCGTGTTCATCCCCGTGAGCTTCATGGGCGGAACGGCCGGTACGTTCTACCAGCAGTTCGGTCTGACCATGGCCATCGCCATCTTCTTCTCCGCCGTCAACGCCTTGACGCTGAGTCCGGCCCTGTGCGCCATCTTCCTGAAACCGCACAACACTGACGGACACGAAGCTCCACTGAAAGAGCGCATCGGCACCGCCACCAAGGAAGCGAGGAAGATTTGGATTCAACGCTATGCGCAAGGATTGGGCAAGTTCATGAGGCCGAAACTGACCATCATCTTCACCATCGTGGCTATCATAGGCATGATTTTCGGTTTGTTCAGTTTCTCCGAACATCCTATCCTTTGCCCCATCTTCATTGTTATCAGCATACTGGCCGTGGCAGGCATGACGACGGACAAGTTCAAGCACTCGTTCAACACCGACTACGAGTCCATGCTGAGCAAGTACAAGAAACAAGTCCTGAAGTTCATCCAACGCCGTTGGCTGAGCGCAGGCCTCGTGGTAGGCTCCATCGTCCTGCTGGTTGTCTTCATGCAGATCACCCCGACAGGCATGGTGCCCAACGAAGACACCGGCACCATCATGGGCGCCATTACCCTGCCTCCCGGTACTTCGCAACAACAGGCACAGAAGACGCTGGCCCGCGTAGACAGCTTGATTGCCGCCGAGCCCGCCGTGCAGTCGCGTACAGTTATCTCGGGATTCAGCTTCATCGGCGGACAAGGCCCCGGCTACGGCTCCGTCATCATCAAGCTGAAGCCTTGGGAAGAACGCTCGACCATGCAGAACTCGACCATCGTCTATGCCACGCTGTTCATGCGCGCACAGAAAGTCATCAAGGAAGCACAGGTATTGTTCTTCGCTCCGCCTATGATTCCGGGTTACTCTGTATCTACCGATATTGAGTTGAACATGCAGGACAAGACCGGCGGTAGTCTGGACCACTTCTTCGAGGTGGTAAACAACTACACGGCCGCCTTGCAGCAACGCCCCGAAATCACTTCGGCCGCCACGAACTTCAACCCCAACTTCCCGCAATACCAGTTGGACATCGACGCCGCCGCTTGTAAGCGTGCGGGCATCAAGCCGAACGACATCCTGAGCGTGATGCAGGGATACTACGGCGGCCTGTATGCCTCCAACTTCAACAGTTTCGGTAAGATGTTCCGCGTAATGATACAAGGTGAGCGCGACGCTACGAAGAACCTCGAATCGCTGGAAAGCATCAAGGTGCGCAACGACAAGGGCGAGATGGCCCCCGTCAGCCAGTTCGTCAAGCTGACCAAAGTCTACGGACCGGATGTCATCAACCGCTTCAACCTATATACGTCCATGAAAGTGATGGTTGCCCCCGCCACCGGCTATACCTCCGGCCAAGCCCTGCAAGCCATTGCCGAAGTGGCAGACCAGAACCTGCCGGCCGGCTTTGACTACGAACTGGGCGGTATGGCGCGTGAAGAGGCTGAGACGAGCGGCAGCACTACGGGACTTATCTTCGTGCTCTGCTTCGTGTTCGTCTACCTGCTGCTGAGCGCCCAATACGAGAGCTACATCCTTCCGCTGGCTGTATTGCTCTCTGTTCCGTTCGGTCTGTTGGGCAGCTTCCTCTTCGTCAACGGAGCCAGCCTCATCGGCGGCATGCCTGCCTTGCAGATGATTATAGGCACCATGTCTAACAACATCTACATGCAGATTGCCTTGATTATGTTGATGGGTCTGTTGGCCAAGAACGCCATCCTGATTGTAGAGTTCGCCCTCGACCGCCGCAAGATGGGTATGAGCATCACGTGGGCCGCCGTCCTCGGTGCCGGCGCCCGTCTGCGTCCTATCTTGATGACGTCATTGGCTATGGTCATCGGCTTGCTGCCGTTGATGTTCGCCAGCGGCGCCGGTGCCAACGGCTACCGCACGCTGGGTACTTCGGCCATCGGCGGCATGTTCATCGGCATGATACTGCAGATATTCATCGTCCCGGCACTGTTCGTGGCGTTCCAATATTTGCAAGAGAAGTTTAAGCCGATGGAATGGGACGACGTGGACAACTCAGACGCAGAAGCTGAGATTGAACAATACAGCAAATAATAAACCCAATGAAGGATGAAGGTCATCCCATCCCGGTTCTTCATCCTTCATTCCTAATACGCCATTATTATATATGAAAGGAAAGATTATCACCTTGATGTGTGCCACTGCCCTGCTGAGCAGTTGCCACATCTACAAAGCATACGACAGACCCGAAGACATCGTAGCCGAAGGACTGTATCGCGACACGGCATTGGTGAACGATACTTTGGCTTCGGACACGTCCAACTTTGGGAACTTGCCCTGGCGGGAAGTCTTTACCGACCCGCAGTTGCAAAGTTACATCGAGCAGGCTCTGGCCAATAACGCCGACCTGCGCAGCGCTGCACTCAACGTCGAGCAAGCCCAAGCCGCGCTCATGTCGGCACGGTTGGCCTATTTGCCCCAACTGGCACTCTCGCCGCAAGGCACTATCAGCAGTTGGGACAAAGGGAAAGCCAGCCAGACCTACTCACTGCCCGTCAATGCAAGCTGGCAAATAGATTTGTTCGGCCAGATACTGAACCCGAAGCGTTACGCACAGGTGTCGCTCAGGCAGGCCAAGTACCAGCAACAGGCCGTGCAGACGCAACTTATCGCCAACACAGCGTACATCTACTACACGCTGCTCATGCTGGACCGCCAACTGGCCATCACGGAAGGAACGGCCGACATACTGAAAGACAACCTGGAGACCATGATTGCGATGAACGAATTTGGCAGCGTGACCAGTGCCGGCATTGAACAGAGCCGCAGCGCCTACGCGCAGGTGGTGGCTTCGCTGTCCGACTTGCGGCAGAGCATCACGGAGACGGAAAACTCCTTCTGCCTGCTGCTGAACCAACCCGCCCAGCACATTGAGCGCGGGGTGCTGGAAGAGCAGCAGTTGCCCACCCAGTTCTCGGCCGGCGTGTCGCTGCAACTGCTCTCCAACCGTCCGGACGTGCAAGCCGCCGAGATGTCATTGGCTGCCTGCTACTATAACACGAACAGCGCCCGCGCCGCCTTCTATCCGCAGATTACGCTGACCGGTTCTGCCGGATGGACGAACAGCGCCGGCGGCGCTATCGTGAATCCCGGCAAGCTGCTGGCCTCGGTCATCGGAGGACTGACCCAGCCGCTGTTCTACCGGGGCACGAACATCGCCCGCCTACGCCAGGCACGTGCCATCGAGGAACAGGCCAAGATAGGCTTCCAGACCGCGCTGCTGAACGCTGGAAACGAGGTGAGCAACGCCCTCGCGCTGTACCAGAACACCAACGAGAAAGTGGAGATGCGTGCCATGCAAGTAAACTCGGCACGCAAAGCGGCGGAAGATACCCGGGAATTGTTTAACTTAGGCACGTCGACCTACCTCGAAGTGCTGTCGGCCCAACAGAACTACCTGAGCGCACAATTGTCGGAAGTGACCGACACGTACGACCAGATGCAGGCTGTCATCAACCTGTACCAGGCGTTGGGCGGAGGAAGAGAATAACTTAAACTCTCAATATCATGATTAGTCCTTTAGCATACGTTGACCCTGCCGCAAAGCTCGGCAAGAACGTGACAGTACAACCCTTCGCTTACATCGAAGGAGACGTAGAAATCGGCGATGAAAGCGTCATCATGGCCGGAGCGCACATCCTGAACGGCACCCGCATGGGCCGGAAGAACACCGTGCACAACGGTGCCGTGCTGGCCAGCGTGCCCCAGGATTTCCACTACGAAGGAGAAGAAAGCCAGTTGATAATCGGCGACGAGAACGACATCCGCGAGAACGTCGTGGTGGCCCGTGCCACTTACAGCGACGGCGCCACCCGAATCGGCAACGGGAACTTCCTGATGGACGGCGTGCACTTGTGCCATGACGTCCAAATCGGCAACCATTGCGTGCTGGGCATCCGCAGCATGGTGGCCGGCGAAAGCCGCGTGGACGACTGCACTATCTTGAGCAGCAATGTCATCGTGCAGCAACATTGCCACATCGGCAGTTGGGTGCTGATACAGTCCGGTTGCCGCATTTCGAAAGATGTGCCGCCTTACATCATCATGGCAGGCAACCCGGTGCAGTACCACGGCATCAATGCCGTCGTGCTGGAGCACAAGAACCAGGTGACCGACCGCGTCTTGCGCCACATCATGAACACGTACCGCCTCATCTACCAGGGGAACTTCAGCCTGCAGGACGCTGTGCTGAAGATTCAAGACCAGATTCCGAAGAGCGAGGAGATTGACAACATCGTGAACTTCATCAAGGCATCAAAAGGCATCGTCAGATAAGCCATACGCAGAGAAATCACTGGAAAAACAAAGACCGCCCCGTAGCAAAACGGCAGCGGTCTTTGTTTTTTGTGTCCTAACTTGCAGAAGCTTCCGGCGGGTGTCTTACTCAAAGTGCAACAAGCCGAAAAACTCCGGGCAATGAAAATTAGGCTGCTCCAACTTTATAGGATTCCACGAAAGGAAATGGGGTGTCTGCAGCAAATCGCCGCACTTATAGAAATTGGCACGTATCTGACAGCCCGAAAGCGTATCCAGCCGATGGAGGAAGAAGGTAGAGACCGGCACGACAAGCGCCACCTCCCAATGGCACTCCCCTATTCTCTCGTCAAACGGTTGGCGACCCAGCGAAGCCCAGCGTTGCACACGGTCGAGCACTTCCTGAGAGGCCCGCTGACGGTCTTTACGGTCGGCACCACCGCCCACCAACAGCGTCCCGGCACAGTTGCATTCCAAGTTGTAATACACCCCATCGCCGGCAGGCACGGAAAAGAACTCCACGCAGGAATCCTCCCACACTCTGCCGTTATCGGCTGTAGCCACGGCACGCACCGACGCCTCGCGCACCTTGAAGTGCAACAGCAAGGCATCGCCCGTATGAGCCACACGAAATTGCACGGAAGGCTGATAAGGATACTCGGGCCAGTTGACCGTTTCTATCGGCTGGAAGGCAATCTTCTCCTGATCCAACAAAGTCGGTATGGCTGCTACCGGCACATTGGCGGCACTTATTTTCTTTACATTCAGTTCTTTCATACGGTTATCATTTAAGTAGACAGAAGTCTATCCCACACATTGGCTTATAAACGCCTTCATTTCCTCCTGATGTTCTTTTACGCTCTGCCACAGCTTGAACTGGGCAGCGGTGCGCACCAGGTTGTGTTCGGGATAAGCAATCTTGTAATAGGTATCTCCATTAAGATAGTCGGTCAGGAAGCGGACGCACTGCATATAGGGGAAGAGCGCGGCAGCATAAGGCAGATTCTCTATCTCGACAGGCAGAAGGAAGGAACGGGCCGACTCCAAGTAGCCACGGGTAAAGGCACGGAAAATATCCATGTTGAAACGGACGTTATCCAGGTTGCGGTCGTCCTCAGCACCGGTATTGGCAGCCGAGCGTAAGAAGTCGCCGTAGTCCGAGAACACATAAGAAGGCATTACGGTATCAAGGTCGATGACGCAGAGCACACTACCGTCTTCGTCGAACATCATGTTGTTCACCTTCGTATCGCAGTGGCAGACGCGCTTGGGCAGTTTGCCTTCGCGGTGCAGCTGTTCGGCCCGGCACATATCGTCGGCGCAGCGTTCCAGTTCGTCCAGATATTGCTTCACTTCCTTGACCCGGCCGACGGCATCGGCAGCCACCGCCTCGCGCAACTGACGCAACCGAAGTTCCATGTTGTGGAAATCGGGAATGGTCTCTACCAGCGGTTCGGTCACATCGGCCAGCATGGCTTCGAACTCACCGAAAGCCTTACCTGCGCAATAAGAATATTCGGGGTTGACCGTCTCGTAAGTCTTGGCACGGGGAATAAAGACCATCATACGCCAATAGCTGGCACCGTCGTACCAATACGTCTTTCCGTTATCGGCAGGCAGGAAATGCAGCACCTTACGCTCCACATCCTTCTCGCCCCGCTCCTCCAGCTTGCGGCGGATATGCGCCGTGACAGCTTCGATGTTGTGTTGCAGTCCGTCTACATCCTGGAAGATGGCATGATTGATACGCTGCAGCACATAGTCGGGCTCATCCGGCTCTGCCGTCGTTACTTTGTAGGTGTCGTTAATCAGACCAGAGCCCAGCGGGCGGATGTCGTTCACCGTTCCCTGAGTCTGGAAGTGGGAAACAATGTTTGAAAGTTGTTCATTCATAATGTCACTTGTTTTTATGGTTGTTATCTGTTTTCAGTACTCTTCAGGTATTCGTAGCCGAAGCGGCAGCGCAGGCAGTCGCGGCGGTCACAGTAAGCATTCTTCAGTTGCAACAGGGCCTGCGAATCGGCAGCCGTACGCACAGGCAATCCCGCAGCAGCCCATTGCCGGATGATGCTGTTGTCTTCGGCTTTCAGTTCGTCCATAAAGCGGGCGGCACGCTCACACAGATGCTCCTCCGAACGATGCCTGCCATAGGCATAGAGGAAAGGGATGACCGTGTTCAGCACCACCAAGTCGACAGCCTTCGCCCCCAGTTGCTTGACACGTTTTGCGGTGGCGGAACCGAAATGATAGTGCACATCCCAATAAGGGGAAGTGCCTGCCAGAAAGAGGCGGCGCACCTCATCGAGCGTATCGGGTTCCATCGCCCGCGAGAAAAGCCCTTCCTGGTGCTGGTAAATCCATGCCAGCTGTGCCAGACGTACGTGCGGAAAGCCCGACGGGCGCAAGCGCAGAAAACGCCAGCGGTCGCGGGGCAGCGGTTCGGGCAGGGAAAACTTATGCCGCAGGTAAGCGAATTCGCGTTGCAGGGAGGCCGCATAGTCGTCGGCATCACAGGCGGGGTCGTTGTCGAGCAGTCCTGCCAGACCGAAGAACAGCGATTCTATCTGGAATAGGCTGTCGCGGTGCTTGTCCACGGCACGCAAAGGAATCCGCAAAGCCCAGGCTTCGAAAGCATCGGCATTGAGTCCGAAGCCGAAGTTACGTGCCAGGG
>CASEKR010000053.1 GCA_949288585.1 uncultured Bacteroides sp.
CTTGCTGCGCGGATTGGACAAGCGTCTGACGGACAAGATAAACATACCGTTCCACATAGCAGAAGACCCGCTGCATGCAGTGGCCAAAGGCACAGGCATCGCGCTAAAGAATGTGGACAAATTCTCGTTCTTAATGAGATAACGGCGACGGAGTATGCGGAATCTGCTGGATTTTCTGGTAAAATACAATTACTGGTTCCTCTTCATCTTGTTAGAGGCAGCCAGTTTTGTTTTATTATTCCGCTTCAACCACTACCAGCAAAGCGTATTCTTCACGTCCACCAATGCCCTGGCCGGCAAGTTGTATGAGATGAAGAGCGGCGTCACGTCTTTTTTCCACCTGAAGGAAGTCAATGAAGACCTGCTCGACAGGAACATGCAACTGGAACAACGCATCGCCGCCTTGGAAAGAACATTGCTTGACATGAAGTCCGACACAAGCGGTTACCACAGCCTCGATTCCATCCCCGCCGGGAGCGGCTACCGGCTGTATAAAGCGCATGTGGTCAAGAACAGCATAAACCGCTTAGACAATTACCTGACCTTAGACCGGGGGACGGCCGACAGCCTGCGCCCGGAAATGGGCGTGGTGAACGCCAACGGCGTGGTGGGCATCGTTTATAAGGCCACCCCGCACTATGCGCTGGTCATATCGCTGCTGAACAGCAAGTCGAGCCTGAGTTGCAAGATTCAGGGCAGCAATTACTTCGGTTACCTGAAGTGGGAAGGCGGAGACACGCGATATGCCTACCTGCGCGACCTGCCGCGTCATGCCGAGTTCAGCGTGGGCGACACGGTGGTGACCAGCGGCTATTCGGCCGTGTTCCCGCCGGGACTGCTGGTGGGAGTCATCGACGAGATGTCCGACTCGCACGACGGGCTGTCCTATCTGCTGAAAGTCCGGCTGGCAACCGACTTCGGCAAGGTGGACGACGTGCGCGTCATTGCCAGGGAAGGGCAAGAGGAACTGAGACAACTGGAAGAACAACTTAACGAATGACAGGAGACCTTGATACAAGATTATATTCATAGGATAGGCTGGTTTGCAGGACTCTTGCTGGCGCAAGTGTTCATCTTGAACAACATACACATAGCGGGCTTTGCCACGCCTTTCGCCTACATCTACCTCGTCCTCAAGTTTCCTTCAGAGACGGGGCGCAAAGAGCAGATGTTTTGGGCGTTCGCCTTGGGCTTGGCGGTGGACCTCTTCGCAGATACGCCGGGCATGAATGCGGCCGCCAGTGTATGGCTGGCGTTCGCGTGCCCGACACTATTGCGGCTGTTCGTGCCCCGTGACATGTCGGACAGCCTTATCCCCGGTTTCCGCACCATGGGTCCCGGTCCGTTCATCAAGTACGTATCGGCAGGCACGCTGCTGCACCACGCCATGCTGTATGCCATCGAATACTTCTCGGTGGCGCATTTGGGGATGGCGGCGTTGCACATCCTGGCCAGCAGCATACTGACCGTGGCCTTCATCGCGGCCATCGAAGGAATACGCCGGGCACCGGCCAACAAAGAACGTTAAAGGACACCGCCGCCAGGGACAAAGCGGCCTGTCAGGAAAGAGACACGGAACAAGGAAGAAGAGAAATGGCAAGAAACTATAATCTGGAAAAAAGGAAATACATCATCGGGGGAGCGGCGGTGTTGATTGTGCTCGTCTACATGCTGCGCCTGCTGGACCTGCAACTGCTGTCGGACGAATACAAGAAGTATGCCGACAACAATGCCTTTCTCAACAAAGTACAATATCCGTCGCGCGGGGCCATCTACGACCGGAAAGGGGAGTTGCTGGTGTTCAACCAGCCGGCCTATGACATCACTTTCGTGCCCCGCGAGGTAGAGGCATTGGATACGCTGGACTTCTGCCGGACACTCGGCATCACGAAGGACTGGTTTGACCGCCGCATGAAAGAAGTGAAAGATCGCCGCAAGAACCCGGGCTATTCGCGCTACACCCAACAGATTTTCATGACGCAACTCTCGGCGGAAGAGTGTGGCGTGTTCCAAGAACAGCTTTACAAGTTTCCCGGCTTCGGCATCCAACGAAGGACTATCCGCCAATATACATACGACGTGGCAGGCCATGCCTTGGGAGACATCGGCGAAGTATCCCAAAGGGACATCGAGGCGGACCCGTACTACCGGAGCGGAGACTACATCGGCAAGCAGGGCATTGAGAAGAGCTACGAGAAATACCTACGGGGCGAAAAAGGGGTGGAAATCCTACTGCGCGATGCGCATGGCCGCATACAAGGACACTACATGGACGGGCAAATGGACCGCCCCAGCGTCCCGGGCAAGAACCTGAAACTGGGTCTCGACATCCAGCTGCAAAGGCTGGGCGAACGCCTGATGCGGGGGAAGATTGGCAGCATCGTGGCCATCGAGCCGAAGACCGGGGAAATCTTGTGCATGGTGTCCTCGCCCACTTTCGACCCTCACCTGCTGATAGGCAGGCAGAGGGGAGAAAACCACCTGAAGCTGCAAAGGGACAAGCTGAAACCGCTGCTGAACCGTGCCATCCAGGGCACATACCCGCCGGGCAGCACCTTCAAGACGGCACAGGCAGTGACCTTCCTGCAAGAAGACATCGTGGACAAGGAAAGCCCGAGCTATCCTTGTTCGCACGGGTTTATCCACCGGGGCCTGCGGGTAGGATGCCACGGCCATGCGTCGCCCATCTCACTCGTACCCGCCATTGCCACTTCCTGCAACGCTTATTTCTGCTGGGGGCTTTACCACATGTTCGGCGACAAGAAATACGGTTCGCCCCAAAACGCCATCACCGTGTGGAAAGACCACATGGTAGCGCAAGGCTTCGGCTACCGCCTGGGGACGGACTTGCCCAGCGAACAGAGGGGGCTTATCCCCAACGCCCAGTTCTATGACAAGGCATACGGCGGCCGGTGGAACGGGCTGACCGTCATCAGTATCTCCATCGGGCAAGGCGAAATACTGGCCACCCCTTTGCAG
The DNA here is from genome assembly GCA_949288585.1 of uncultured Bacteroides sp. GTDB lineage: Bacteria > Bacteroidota > Bacteroidia > Bacteroidales > Bacteroidaceae > Bacteroides. Next base: position 2,980 of record CASEKR010000053.1, read on the forward strand.
ATAGCCAACTTGGGGGCTACAATAGCCAACCGGGGTTGGTTTGTGACGCCGCACATTGTCAAGGAGATAGAGGACTGCCCGTTGGACACTGCCTACACGCACCGCCGGTACACGGGCATAGACAGCCTGTATTACGACTGGGTGGCCGAGGGGATGCGGGCAGCCGTCACGGGCAGTACGGGCAGCGGCACGTGCCGTCTGGTGGGCAGCATCTTGCCCGACGTAGAGGCCTGCGGCAAGACAGGCACCGCACAAAACCCGCACGGCAAGGACCATTCGGTTTTCATGGGCTTCGCCCCCAAGGACGACCCGCAGATAGCCATCGTGGTCTATGTGGAGAACGGGGGATGGGGAGCCACGTATGGCGTGCCCATCGGGGCGTTGATGATGGACCAGTACCTGCACGGCCACTTGTCTGAAGCCAACGAACTGCTGGCCGAGGACTTCAGCAACCGCACGGTAATTTATGGAGAGAAAGACCGATGAGACGCAAGGAACCTATACTGAAATCGCTGGACTGGCTGACTGTCGGGCTGTACGTCCTGCTCGTGGCTGCCGGGTGGATGAGCATCTGCGGCGCCAGTTATGATTATAGCGAACATGAATTGCTCGACTTCTCGACGCGGGCTGGCAAGCAGTTCGTGTGGGCATTGTGCTCGCTGGGGCTGGCCGGCGTGCTGATGATGCTGGACGACCTTTTCTACGAGGCGTATGCCTACCTCATATATGGAGTGTTGCTGGTGTTGCTGGTGGTCACGATTTTCATTGCCCCGGACACCAAAGGCTCCCATTCCTGGCTTATTTTAGGCCCCGTCAGCCTGCAGCCGGCAGAGTTTGCCAAGTTTGCCACGGCTTTGGCCTTAGCGCGATGCATGGGCGTCTATGGTTTCACCCTGAAGAACACGCGCCAGGCCCTGTGCGCGGGATTGATTATCCTCATCCCCATGTTGCTGATTATCGGGCAGAGGGAGACGGGCAGCGCGCTGGTCTATCTGGCTTTCTTCTTGGTGCTCTACCGCGAGGGAATGCCCGGCATCGTGTTGTTGGCGGGACTCTGCGCCGTGCTCTACTTCGTGGTGGGCATCCGCTATGCCGGCGCACAGTTGTGGGACACGCCCACACCGTTGGGCCAATTCGTCGTGCTGACGCTCATCCTGCTGTTCGCTGCGCTGATGGTGCGGGTCTACACCCGGCGCACGACCGAGGCTAAGTTAATCGCCCTAAGTACCACGGGCTGCATTCTTGCGGCTGTCGCACTGTCGCACTGGGTCGTTCCTTTCAATGTGAACTACGTCTTGTGGGGGCTGTGCATCGCTTTGGCTGCCTACCTGGTCGGGCTGGCAGTCCAGACGCGCCGCCGCACGTACCTGTTGGCGCTGTTGTTTGCCGCATGTTCCGTGGGCTTCCTGTATTCGTCGGAGTATGTGTTCGACCGCGTGCTGGAGCCTCACCAGCAAGTGCGCATCAAGGTTCTTTTGGGTTTGGAAGAAGACCCCAGCGGGGCGGGCTACAACGTGAACCAATCGAAGATTGCCATCGGCTCGGGCGGATTGACTGGCAAGGGATTCCTGAACGGTACGCAGACGAAGCTGAAGTACGTGCCCGAACAGGACACCGACTTTATCTTCTGCACCGTGGGCGAGGAGCAGGGTTTCCTGGGTTCGGCGGGCGTGCTCATCCTATTCTTAGCGCTTATCCTGCGCCTCATCTGGCTGGCTGAGCGGCAACCCACCGTTTTTGGGAGGGTGTATGGTTACAGCGTGGCCAGCATCTTCCTTTTCCATGTTTTCATCAACATCGGCATGGTGCTGGGCGTCACGCCGGTTATCGGCATTCCGCTGCCTTTCTTTAGTTACGGAGGTTCGTCGCTGTGGGGGTTCAGCATCCTGCTCTTCATCTTCCTGCGCATCGATGCCGGGCGCAACGCGCGCAAGTAAGGCCGGGAAGCTCAGAGCAATCCCAGCCAGCGCAGGATGGTGGGCGTGAGCAGGGCGGTAAAGATGCCGTTCAGCGTCAGGCCCAGGCTGGCGAAAGCACCATATTTCCGGCTGACATCCATCGCGGCGGAGGTGCCCACGGCATGGGCTGCGGTGCCCATCGAGAGGCCTTGGGCCATAGGGCTGCCCACGTGCATGAGGCGCAGGGTTTTAAACCCGAGGATGCCGCCCAGCAAGCCCACGCAAACGACAACGGCCGCCGTGAGCGAGGGGATACCGCCCAAGGATTGGGTGACTTCCATCGCTATCGGAGTGGTGACCGACTTGGGGGCGAGGGAATAGATGATTTCTTCGGAGGCGCCCATCAACTTCGCAATGATGACTACGGACGCGACGCCCACGAAGCAGCCGGCCAGTTGCGACAGCAGGATGGGGAGCAGTTGTTTCTTGATGGTCTCGAGTTGCAGGTAGAGGGGCACCCCGAGGGCCACAACGGCGGGTTTCAGCCAAAACTCAATCAGCTTGCCGCCTTCGCTGTATGTTTCATAACTGATGCCGGCCAGTTTCAGGAAGACAATCAGCACGGCGATGGTCAGCAGGATGGGGTTCAGCAACATCAGGCCGGTCTTCTTCTGCAACAGCTTGGCCAGGAAGAAGAGCGTGAAGGTGACGGCCAGCAGGAAAAATTCATTCTCCAGAAAGTTCATGTGGGTATCCATGTGTAAAGCCAGGGAATTATAAGGTTAATGTTTCAGATGCTCGGCGGCTTTGTTGGAAAACTTGCGCGCCCATTGGTGCACCCAGCCGGTCACGACGAGCACCAGCAGTGTGCTGGCCACCGTGGAAACCAGGATGGGCCACAACTGTGCCTGTATCACGTCGAAATAAAGCATGAGCGCCACGCCGGGCGGCACGAAGAAGAAGCCCAGATTGGCAACCAGGAAGTCGGACATGCCCTGCACCCAGTGCAGCTTGACCCAGCCTAACTTCAAGAACAAGGTGAGCAGCAGCATCCCAATGATGCTGGAAGGCAGTTTGACGCCGGTCAGCCATACGACAAGCTCACCCAAAGCTAAACATCCGAAAAGGATGGCGCATTGACGAATCATGACGATTTAGTTTTGATAGATTCTTACAAAAGTTATCTCTGAAAAGCGGGCGCAAAGTTAGTGAATCCGCGCCAAGGTTGTTGCTGCCGGACGGAGTTTTTATGCACGTTGTCCCAGGCGCACTCGACGCAAACACCGAGCGTACTCAACGCAAACACCGAGTGCACTCGGGACAAACGCCGGACGCACTCGGGACAAACGCTTTCCGGCGTAAACATAAACCATTATTTCACAACAAGTTACAAAGCAACAGTTCTTTTCCTTCTTTCTCCTCTCCAAACGCGCTCCAGAAATAAATCAGGCATCCTGCACGCATCTGCCCGTTTTTCGCTATCTTTACAGGCTGAAATCATCAACATAGGAAAAGACAAGCACATGCCACTGAAACTACCCGACCGACTGCCTGCCATCGAACTTTTGAAGCAGGAAAACATATTCGTGATGGACACTACGCGCGCCACTGGACAGGACATCCGCCCCCTGCGCATCGCCATCCTCAACCTGATGCCGCTGAAAATAACGACCGAGACAGACCTGGTGCGCCTGCTCTCAAACACGCCGCTGCAAGTGGAGATTTCGTTCATGAAAATCAAAAGCCATACGCCCAAGAACACCCCGATAGAGCACATGAAAGCGTTCTACACCGACTTCGAACTCATGCGCGGGCAACGCTACGACGGCATGATAGTGACCGGCGCGCCCGTGGAACAGATGGACTTCGAGAGCGTGACGTACTGGGACGAGATTACCGAAATATTCGACTGGGCCCGGACGCACGTCACCTCGACGCTCTACATCTGCTGGGCGGCGCAAGCTGGGCTGTACCACTTCTACGGCGTGCCGAAATACCCGCTGGAGAAGAAGATGTTCGGCATCTTCCCCCACCGCGCCCTGCAACCTCTGCACCCCATCTTCCGGGGCTTCGATGACGTGTTCTACGTGCCCCACAGCCGCCACACCGAAGTGCGCCGCGAAGACATCCTGCGCATCCCCGCGCTCACGCTCCTGTCGGAATCGCCCGAGGCCGGGGTCTACTTGGTCATGGCGCGGGGCGGGCGCGAGTTCTTCGTCACCGGCCACTCGGAGTATTCGCCCCTGACGCTCGACGGCGAGTACCGACGCGACCTGGGCAAGGATCTTCCCATCGAAATGCCCCGCAACTATTACATCGACGACGACCCGGCGAAGGGCGTGCTGGTGCGCTGGCGGGCGCACGCCAACCTGCTGTTCAGCAACTGGCTCAACTACTTCGTCTACCAGGAGACGCCTTACGACATCAACGACATCCAATGATGAAACCACGCGCCATCGAACTTCTCTCGCCCGCGCGCAACATCGACTGCGGGCTGGCCGCCGTAGACCACGGCGCGGACGCGGTCTACATCGGCGCGGCGCGCTTCGGCGCACGGGCGGCGGCGGGCAACCCGGTAGAAGACATTGCCCGCCTGGCCGACTATGCGCACACGTACCATGTGCGTATCTACGCCACGGTCAATACGGTGCTGCGCGACGACGAACTGGCCGAAACCGAGCAACTGATTCACCAACTCTGGCAAGCGGGCGTGGACGCCCTCATCGTGCAGGATATGGCCATCACGCGCCTCAACCTCCCTCCCATCCCCCTGCACGCCAGCACGCAGATGGACAACCGGACGGTGGAGAAAGTGCGCTTCCTCTCCGAAGCCGGCTTCCGCCAAGTGGTGCTGGCGCGCGAACTTTCCTTAGACGACATCGCCCGCATCCACCGCGCCTGCCCGGAGACGGCGCTCGAAGTCTTCGTGCACGGCGCGCTCTGCGTCAGTTACAGCGGCCAGTGCTACGCCAGCCAAGCCTGCTTCGGCCGCAGCGCCAACCGGGGCGAATGCGCACAGTTCTGCCGCCTGCCCTTCACGCTGGTGGACGCCGAGGGGCGCACCATCGCGCGCAACAAGCATCTGCTTTCGCTGAAAGACCTGAACCAAAGCGAACAACTGGAACAACTCTTGGACGCCGGAGCCTCGTCGCTGAAGATAGAAGGACGGCTGAAAGATGTCAGCTACGTGAAGAACGTGACGGCCGCCTACCGGCAGAAGCTGGACGAAATCCTGGCCCGGCGGAAGGAGTACGTCCGCGCCTCGTCGGGCACATGCAAGTATACGTTCCGCCCGCAGTTGGACAAGAGCTTCAGCCGGGGCTTCACGAACTACTTCCTGAACGGGCGCACGCGGGACATCGCTTCGTTCGACACGCCCAAATCGCTGGGCGAGGAGATGGGCACGTTGAAGGAACAACGCAAGGACTGCCTGACCGTGGCGGGCGTCAAGCCTTTCCACAACGGCGACGGCCTGTGCTACATCGACGAGCGGGGACAACTGCAAGGGCTGCGCATCAACCGCGCGGAGGGCAACCGCCTCTACCCCGCCCTGCCGACAGGACAAATGCCCCGCATCGCCCCGCGCACCCCGCTCTACCGCAACTTCGACCAGGAGTTCGAGCGGCTGCTGTCACGCCCCTCGGCCGAACGCAAGATAGGCCTGCGCTGGCGGCTGTGGGAAACGGGCACGGGCTTTGCCCTCGGCGCCACGGACGAAGACGGGCACCGCGCCGTCCTCCACTTCGCCTGCGACAAACAACCGGCCCGCACGCCGCAGGCCGCCAATATCCGCACCCAGTTGGCCAAGTTGGGCAACACGCCGTTCGAGGTGCGGGAGGAAACCGAAGTGGACTTGGAGGCCGAATGGTTCCTGCCTTCTTCTACGCTGGCCGACTGGCGCAGACAGGTGGTGCAGCGGCTTCTGGACGTCAGACGCATCGGCTACCGCCGCGAACTGGCCATCCGCCGCGAGACGCACCATTCCTACCCCACGGACACGCTCACCTACTTGGGCAACGTGTCGAACCAAGAAGCCCGGCAGTTCTACCTGGACCACGGCGTGCACCGCATCGACCCGGCCTACGAGGCGCAAGCCGTCCCCGGCGCGGCGCTGATGTTCTGCCGCCACTGCCTGCGCTTCAGCATGGGCTGGTGTCCCACGCGCCAACGGGGACGCAGCCCTTTCCGCGAACCCTATTACTTGGTGTCGGCCGACGGACGGAAGTTCCGCCTGGCGTTCGACTGCCGGAATTGCCAGATGAAAGTCTATGCGGCGGAACAATAAAAACAACAGGCTGGGCGCACGCGCAGGACGGCGGACGGCGAAGAAGGGCCACCTGGCAGGATGGTTGCCCGTCTTCTTCCTGTGGCTGGCCGTCGCTTCGTGCCAATACAACGCCCCCGCCCTCCCCGAAGACGTCGCCCCGCGTACCCGTGACTCAGTGGCCTGCCTCTACGAACGGCATTACACCTGGAACACGAACCTCGTGCTGCACGATGACTCCATCCGCCTGGCCAGCCTCCCGCTGAAAGAACGTTACCACACGCTGAAGCGCGGCGACTGCGTCGTGGTGGCCGAACTCAACGTACACCCCAACGACACGGTAGACAGCATCTGGGTGAAGCTGGCACACACGCAGGAAGTACAAGGCTGGCTCCGCGAATGCGACATGAAGCAGGCTTTCGTGCCCGACGACAGCATCTCGGAAGCCATCCATCTGTTCAGCCATACGCACATGCCCTACTTCATCGCCGTGTTGTCGCTGTTCGCTGTATTCTGGCTGGTGCGCAGATGGCGCCGCAGCCCGCTGTGGTGGAAAGGCTTCCGGGAGATGGACTCTACCTACCCCCTGCTGCTCTGCCTGCTGATGGCCATCTCTGCCACGCTGTACGAAACCATGCAGGTGTACACGCCGGACTTGTGGGAGCATTTCTACTACAACCCCACGCTCTCTCCCTTCCACGTCCCGTTGCTGTTGGGGCTGTTCCTCTCCTGCCTTTGGCTGTTCGTCGTCGTCTTCATCGCCACCGTCGACGTGCTGTTCCGCCGCCTCACGCCGGTTTCAGCCGTATATTACCTGCTGGGGGTAGCCTCCAGTTGCATCTGCTGCTACCTGTTCTTTACACTCGCCACCCACATTTGGATAGGCTACGCCTTCCTGGCCGTATTCTTTGCCGTGTTTGCGCGCCGCCTCTACCATTCGCTCCGCACGGAGTGCTACCGGTGCGGCAACTGCGGCCGCCATCTGGCGGAGAAAGGCGTCTGCCCGCATTGCGGAGCACTCAACGAATGAGCGAAAGAGAGACAGGTTTCTTCGCAGTCTCCGAATTAAATCGTACTTTTGCGGGAGCAATCCCGCCGCCCCCATGCGGAGACTGCTCTTATATATATAATAAGGTGTAAGAAGATGGAAGAAAACGAAAAATATATGCGCCGGTGCATCCAGTTGGCTCGCAACGGCCTGTGCCGCACAACCCCCAACCCGATGGTAGGCGCCGTGGTCGTGTGCGACGGACGCATCATCGGCGAAGGCTACCACGTCCGTTGCGGGGAAGCACACGCAGAAGTGAACGCCATCCGCTCGGTAGCCGACCCTTCGCTATTGCGCCGCTCCACCCTCTACGTCAGCTTAGAGCCTTGCTCGCACTACGGCAAAACCCCGCCCTGTGCCGACCTCATCATTGAAAAGCAGATACCCCGCATCGTGGTGGGATGTCCCGACCCCTTCCCCCAAGTGGCCGGACGGGGCATCCGGAAACTCCGGGACGCCGGGCGCGAAGTGACCGTGGGCGTGCTGGAAAAAGAATGCAAGCAACTGTTGCGACGGTTCATCACTTTCCACACCCTGCATCGTCCCTACGTCACCTTGAAATGGGCGCAGTCGGCCGACGGTTTTATCGACATCCGGCGCACGGGCGGCACTCCTGCCCACCTGTCCGACGAACACACCCTCATGGTGGTGCACAAACGGCGGGCTGAGCACAGTGCCATTCTGGTAGGCACACGCACAGCCTTATTAGACAATCCAAGCCTGACGGTGCGCCATTGGTACGGTCCTTCCCCGGTCCGCATCACCATCGACAGACGGGGCACCCTGCCCGAAGGCCTCCGCCTGTTCGACGGAACCGTGCGCACGCTGGTCTTTACGGAAACGCCCCGCCCCGGACGTCCGGACGTGGAGTACATCCCGGCCGACTTCAGCCGCCCATTGTTGCCCCAACTGCTGGCAGCGCTCTACGAACGAAACCTGCAATCGTTGCTTGTCGAAGGCGGAGCCGCCACCCTGCAAGCGTTCATCAATGCCGGACTGTGGGATGAAGCTTTTGTCGAAACAGCGCCACAATGCCTGCAAGACGGCGTGGCAGCGCCCGTGTTAAATAAAGAAAAAATCATCTCTACCGAGCAGCATTTCGGCCGGTTCATCCGTCATTACTACGCACAGGACGAATGGCTATGACCTTCATTAGCCGGGAGTTCATCGTGGAAATCGGTTATTTTATCTATAATTTTGTATAAAACTTCGCTCGAAAGAGGCATATAGCAAAAATTGTTCCTATTTTTGCAACTTGTAAATAAACAGTAACTACAAAGAATGAGAACGAGATTTCTATCAGCAATCATAAGTTTCCTGCTGGTATCAATAGCTTTAGGTTCCTGTCTGGATTCGGAAGAAACGGGGGCATACAGTTCAGATGCAACCATTCATGCCTTCAGTTTGGATACCATACATGGAGTCGACTATAAGTTTGAAATAGACCAGTTGAACAACCTGATATACAATCTGGACTCCATGCCAATGGATGCTGACACACTGATTGACAGCATAAAGATAGACCAACTCAGCGTGATGTACGCCGTAACCTCCGCCGACACGGTACTGAACACGGACGCCTATCACAATCTGCTTCCCGCCATGAACGCCACTGGGAAAGAAGGCATCAAGCTGAAAGTATATGCACCTGACGGCATGACTACCCGCGACTATACCCTGCAAATCCGCGTACACCTTCAAGACCCGGACTCCCTCGTATGGATCCGGATGGACCGTGAAGGAGACGCAGTAACGCAGACTGTCAATCAAGGAGAACAGAAAGCTGTCATACTGGGCAACGAACTACTGCTTTACACTTCGCCTTTCGAACTTTACCGCACATCAACCGCACCCGGACAATACAACTGGACCCGCCAGTCGGTCAACGGATTGCCCGAGGAGGCGGACATCACCACCCTCATCAACTTCAATAACAGACTTTACATCCTGTCCGAGGGCGCAGTCTACGCCTCCGACATGGCGGGAACAACGTGGGAAGAAGTGACGAATCTGAGCGGTAATGTTGTTTCCCTGTTGGCCAGCATCCCTTCGAACGACATCACGGGCCAAGTTGCGACCTTGGCAGGCATCCGCCTCAATGAAGCAGGGGAGCCAGAGTTTTGCATTACCACCGACGGCCAAGCATGGACCTCGGGCAATGCCGTACCAGAAGGATTCCCTACGCAAGATGTCTATTACGCCAATTATACAACGGGCAGCGGTGCCGGACAGACCATCCTGGTCGGCATGCCGCGCGCCAACAAAGATAAAACCATCCCCTGGATGACCACCAACGGCAAAGACTGGGCCGACCTGGAAACGACAACCACAAACGCCTCATGCCCCGGCATGGACGCCCCGTTCATCATGCACTACAACAAGCGTTTCTATGCATTCGGCGGCACGTTGGAAACCATCTATGAATCGGAAACAGGCATCGCCTGGCAACCCACCAAGCGCAAGTTCTTGCTGCCGCAGTCATTTGCCGGAAAAAGTTCGTACACCGTAACCGTAGACCATACTCCGCAAGGCGCTACGACAGCCGCCGACAAGCGTGATTTCATTTGGGTAATCCTGGGAGGAAACGGAATTGCCACGGAAGTATGGCGGGGACGCCTCAACAAATTAGGATTTGAGAGAGAATAATCAACCATTTACCGGCTGAGAAGCTTCTACCTATACGTATTATATATAATAAGGAAGCAGGCCAGCCGGCAAAAACGTAGCAACGAAGGGAAACATGTCATATAAAGAACAAATAGATGAGAACCGGATACCCCAGCACGTCGCCATCATCATGGATGGCAACGGGCGATGGGCCAAGCAACGCGGACGTGAACGGACCTACGGCCACCAAATTGGCGCGGAAACCGTCCATGTCATCGCCGAAGAAGCCGCACGGTTGGGAGTGAAATACCTGACCCTGTACACCTTCTCCACCGAAAACTGGAACCGCCCGGCCGAAGAGGTATCCGCCTTGATGCACCTTCTTTTCGACTCCATCGAAGAGGAAACGTTCATGAAAAACGACATCCGCTTCCGCGTCATCGGCGACACAGAGAAATTGCCGGAACCGGTCAGGGAACGATTGAACACCTGCATCGACCATACATCTGCCAACACAGGCATGAACCTGGTACTGGCCTTGAGTTACTCGGCTCGATGGGAAATAACCGAGGCAGCCAAACAGATTGCGCGGGCGGTCCAGGATGGAAAATTGACTGCCGACGAGATAGACAGCAACCAGTTCTCGCACTATTTGAGCACAAACTTTATGCCCGATCCCGACTTACTGATCCGAACCGGAGGAGAGTTGCGCCTAAGCAACTACCTGCTGTGGCAATGCGCCTATTCCGAACTTTATTTCTGTGACACGTACTGGCCGGATTTCCGTGAAGAGGAGTTTTACAAGGCCATCTGCGATTACCAGAAACGGGAGCGCCGGTTCGGCAAGACCAGTGAACAGATTAGTTAAAAACAACGACCATCATAAAACAGAAGATAGAAAGATGCACGAACGTATTCTCGCCATACTGATAGTGATTGGGGGCTTGCTTGCCGGAAGCTTGAAAGGACAGGCCCAAGAAATTGCCACCGATAGTACACAAGCAGAAACGCCGGTAATCCTATACTCCGGCACTCCTAAGAAATTAGAAATCGCGGATATTAAGGTAGAAGGAGCGGACAACTATGAAGACTACGTAATCATAGGCTTGTCCGGCTTGTCCAAAGGACAAATCATCTCAATACCGGGCGATGAAATCACCCAAGCTTGTAAGCGTTACTGGCACCACGGTTTGTTCTCGGACGTCAGCATCACCGACGACAAGGAAGAAGACGGGAAGGTTTGGCTGACCATCCATCTGACCATGCGCCCCCGCGTGTCCGACATCCATTACTCCGGTGTGAAGAAATCGGAGCGCGAAGACCTGGAAGAAAGAATCGGCATGATCAAGGGCGGGCAAATCACCCCGAACATCGTAGACCGTGCGGAAACGCTCATCAAACGCTACTTTGACGACAAAGGCTTCAAGAACGCGGAGGTCTTCATCAACCAGAAAGACGACCCGGCCAACAAGAACCAGGTCATCGTAGACATCCAGATAGACAAGAAGGAAAAGGTGAAAGTCCACCACATCGAAATTGTCGGGAACCAAGCGTTGACAGCCAAGAAGCTGAAGCGCGTGATGAAAAAGACCAACGAGAAAGGGAAACTCCGCAACCTGTTCCGCACAAAGAAGTTCGTGGAAGAGAACTACGAAGCCGACAAGCAACTCATCATCGACAAATACAACGAACTGGGCTACCGCGACGCCATGATTGTGGAAGATAGCGTCTCTCCGCACGACGACCGCACGGTGAATGTCTTCATGCGCATAGAAGAGGGACAGAAATACTACCTGCGCAACATCACCTGGGTGGGCAACACGCTCTACTCGTCCGACCAGTTGGACTACATGTTGCAGATGAAAAAGGGTGATGTCTACAACCAGAAGCTGCTGAACGACCGCCTGACAACCGACGAAGACGCCATTGGCAACTTGTACTGGAACAACGGTTACCTGTTCTACAGCCTCGACCCCGTGGAAATAAACATCGTGGGCGACTCCATCGACCTGGAGATGCGCATCTACGAAGGACGGCAGGCTACCATCAACAAGGTAATGATTAGTGGCAACGACCGTTTATACGAAAACGTGGTACGCCGCGAACTGCGCACACGCCCCGGACAGTTGTTCAGCCGCGAAGACCTGATGCGTTCGTACCGTGAAATCGCCCAAATGGGACACTTCGACCCCGAACAAATCAACCCGGACGTACAACCTCGCCCCGAAGACGGGACGGTAGACATCGACTACCAATTAGTGTCCAAAGCCAACGACCAGGTGGAGTTCTCCGCCGGTTGGGGACAGACAGGTATCATCGGTAAGCTGAGCCTGAAGTTCACGAACTTCTCTTTGGCCAACTTATTGCACCCGGGCGAAAACTACCGGGGCATCCTGCCGCAGGGCGACGGACAGACGCTGACCATCAGCGGACAGACCAATGCGCGCTACTACCAGTCGTACAGCATCTCGTTCTTCGACCCCTGGTTCGGCGGCAAGCGTCCGAACGCGTTCTCCATCTCTGCCTACTATTCGCGCCAGACCGACATCAGCAGCCAATACTATAACGACGCGCTGTACAACAACTTCTACAACAGCTATTACAGCGGCATGTACGGCTACGGCATGTACAACTACGGCAACTACCTGAACTACGAGAACTACTACGACCCCGACAAGTCGGTGCAAATGTTCGGATTGGCCGTCATGTACGGTAAACGCCTGAAATGGCCGGACGACTACTTCCAGTTCACCGCCGAGTTGTCCTACCAGCGGTATATCCTGCGCGACTGGCAATACTTCATGGTGACGAACGGCAACTGCAACGATCTGAGCCTGAACCTCACGTTGTCCCGCAGTTCCATCGACAACCCCATCTACCCGCGCACGGGTTCTGAGTTCTCACTGTCCTTGCAACTGACGCCCCCCTACTCGCTGTTCGACGGGAAGGATTACAGCAAGTACGACCTGAGCAACCAGGAAGACATCAACTCCATGCAGAAGTGGGTGGAATACCACAAATGGAAATTCAAATCGAAAATCTACATCCCGCTGCTGGACTACATGACCGTCAAGCGTACTCCCGTTATCATGGGACGCGTGGACTTCGGACTGTTGGGACATTACAATAAATACAAGAAATCGCCCTTCGGAACATTCGAAGTGGGCGGCGACGGCATGACCGGCTACTCCACTTATGGCACGGAGACCATCGCCCTGCGCGGATACGAGAACGGCTCGCTTTCCAGCTACGGCCGCGAGGGTTACGCCTACGCACGCCTGGGCGTCGAGTTACGCTATCCGCTGATGCTGGAGACCAGCACGAGCATCTACGCGCTGACCTTCGTCGAAGCTGGTAACGCCTGGCAAGAGGTGGGCGACTTCAACCCGTTCGACCTGAAGCGTTCGGCCGGCGTCGGCGTGCGCATCTTCCTGCCGATGATTGGCATGATGGGTATCGACTGGGCCTACGGTTTCGACCGCGTCTACGGAAGCCGCGAATACGGCGGCAGCCAGTTCCACTTCATCTTGGGACAAGAATTTTAACGAACCACACTTAACCCACACCCGATTATGAGAAAGAGCCTTTTAATTGCCTGCGCACTGTTCGCAGCCTGCCTGACGGCGCAAGCCCAGCGCTTCGCCTTGATAGACATGGAATACATCCTGCGCAACATCCCTGCCTACGAGAGCGCGAACCAGGAAATCGAGCAATCGTCCAAAGAATGGCAGGACGAGATAGAGAAGCTGGCCGGGGAAGCCAAGTCGATGTACGAGAGCTACCAGAAAACAGCCTCGACGCTGACCGACGCCCAACGCACGGCGAAAGAAGAGGCCATCGTGAACAAAGAGACCGACATTGCCGAACTGCGCCGCCAGTATTTCGGCCCGAGCGGCGAACTGGCTAAGCTGCAGGAAGAACTGATGCGCCCCATCCAAGACGCCATCTACGACGCAGTCAAAGAGATTGCCACGGAGAAGGGCTACGCAGTGGTCACCGACCGCGCTTCGGCCACGAGCATCATCTTCGCGTCGCCCGAGATTGACATCAGCGACGAGGTACTGGCCCGCCTGGGACACGCGAAGTAAGCCGGATGCCCGCCCGGAGAGACGTTTTAAGTAAAAATAAGCAAACCCGGCATTGCCATTGCCGGGCTTTGTACTATATTTGCAGCAGTAACAATTAATCATTCAAATAAGTAAAGAGTATGCTAAAGAAAATCGCACTTATTGCCGCACTGTTTGCCCTGCCGCTGGCAGCTATGGCACAGACCAAATTCGCCCACATGAACTCGCAGGACGTCATCACTGCGATGCCTGAATTTACCAAGGCCCAGGCCGACCTGGACGCCATGGCCAAGCAGTATCAGGACGAGATGCAAAGGACACAAGAAGAGTTTAACAAGAAGTACCAGGAGTTCCTGGCGCAAGCCGACTCCCTGCCCCAGAACATCGCTGAACGCCGCCAAAAAGAACTGCAAGACATGGCCCAGCGCCAGGAACAATTCCAGCAAGAGGCTTCGCAATCCATGCAGAAAGCCCAGCAGGATGCCATGGCTCCCATCATGCAGAAGCTGGACCAGGCCGTGCAGGCCGTCGGCCAGGCTGAAGGCGTAGTCTACATCTTCGACGTGGCCCGCACGCCCGTGGCCTACATCGGCAAAGAAAGCGTTGACGTGACCGCCAAAGTAAAAGCCCAACTGGGTATCAAATAACCCCCCTACACGAAAACCATAAACGCCTCTCCGCCGGCGCATTCCCTTTGAGAGGAAGCTGGAGGAGAGGCTTTTCTGTTTCTATGCCACACTTTCCTTCCCTACCCGGCCCCATCGGGGTGTTCGACTCCGGCTACGGCGGCCTGACCATCCTGCGGGACATCCGCGAAGCGCTCCCCGGCTACGACTACATCTACCTGGGCGACAACGCCCGCGCCCCCTACGGAACGCGCTCGTTCGAAATCGTGTACGAGTTCACGCGCCAAGCCGTCGTCCGCCTGTTCGAGATGGGCTGCCACCTGGTCATACTGGCCTGCAACACGGCATCGGCCAAGGCCCTGCGCAGCATCCAGATGAACGACTTGCCGCAGATGGACCCCACGCGCCGCGTGCTGGGCGTGATACGCCCCACGGCGGAAAGCATCGGCAGCGTCACGCAGACGCGCCACGTGGGCGTGCTGGCCACGGCGGGCACCATCAAGAGCGAATCCTATCCGCTGGAAATCCGCAAACTCTTCCCCGACATCACCGTCCACGGGCAGGCGTGCCCCATGTGGGTGCCCTTGGTGGAGAACGACGAAGCACACGGCCCCGGCGCCGACTACTTCGTCCGAAAATACATCGGCGAACTGCTGCGGAAAGACGGGCGCATCGACACCGCCATCCTGGGCTGCACGCACTACCCGCTGCTGTTGGAGAAAATCCGCCGCTACATGCCCCCGCAGGTACACATCGTGACGCAGGGGGAACTCGTGGCCGGCAGCCTGAAGGACTACCTCCGCCGCCACCCCGAGATGGACGCACGCTGCACGCGCGGCGGCACCTGCCGCTACCTGACCACGGAAGCCGAAGAGAAATTCTCCGAATCGGCCTCCGTCTTCCTGAACAGCGCCGTAGAGGTGCAACGCATCCTGTTGGACTAAATCCCTACCGTTCCACCGGCTGCCCGGCCTGCTGCCAGCCATTGAAGCCGGAAGCCAGCTCATATACCTGGTAGCCGGCCTTGCCCAATATCTCGGCGGCCTTCTTGCTGCGCTTGCCGCTGCGGCAATAGAGGGCTACGGGATGGTTCTTGTCCAACAAGGAATCGGCCATGGCAACAAACTGTTCATCCAGCACATTGACATTGAGGCTGCCGGCAATGCGCCCGTCGGAATATTCGGCCGGGGTGCGCACATCCAGGCGTTGCACATCCGGATCGGCGATGAGGGCACAGAAATCGTCCACGGAAAGGCTCTCATAAGGCGCAGCCTTCTGTTGGCACGAGCAAAGGAAAGGGAAAAGGAAGCTGAGGAAAGCCATCGCCATTTTCATTTTTCGAATCATTGCGAAGAATATTTTTCATTACAAACTTTGTTTTCTTTCAAGATTTTTCAGACTACTGTCCTGCAAACCGTTAGCTCCGCGCCGGACGGGGCATGTCCCGAGTGCGGCAAACGGAAGTCCCGAGTGCGGCCTGTGTTTGTCCCGAGTGCACTCGGGACAAATGCCTTCAGCGGAGGGGATAATCGAAGCGGAAGGCCTCCGTTTCGCCGTCGTAGTTCTGCAAAGAGAACTTGACATCCAACGTCTCCACACCATCCGTGTCGTAAGGCCAGAGCGGGACTGACAGGTAGGCGCGGCGCGTGTAATACTGCGGATCGCCGCCTGCGTCGTGGTAGAGCGTCAAGTCCACCTCGCGACGGGCCGTGGCGGCATCGTCGGCCACCCGGTCTTCCACGAAATGGAAGGCATGGCTGCCCCCGCCCGTCTTGATTTCCAACACGATATTCAGGTAGCCCAGCCCCGGCCAGATGCTCAACACCGACGCGGGGTCGGTCTTCACCCCGTCTTTGAACGCGCCGGCCGGACGGGGCACGGGCGACACGGTGGTCTGGGCGGCATACAGGCGGACACCATCTTTGCCGTCGGCCGCCTCTTCGCGGACGTAGTTGGCCACGATGCGCAGGGTGGTATCGGCCGCCAAACCGGGAGCCGAGACGTTGTTCAGCACGGAGTAGGCCGTGCCGTCGTCGGCCATCACTGTGACAATCCGCCCGTCCGCACCGCTGCGGGCCGTCAGGTACTCCAGGACGACGTCGGGATAATGGTAGTCGTCGTCGCCGCACGACGCACCAAGGAGCAAGAGGAGGAAAAGCGGCAAGAGGTGCCAACGGATGCTATATCGGTCTGACTTCATCGCCCTACACACTCAGTTGGTTACGCAACGGGTTGGCATACATCAGCAGCAGCTTCTCGCGCAGGAAGTCTTCGTCCTTGCCTGGCAGTTCGATGCGGGCCAACTGCCCGTCCACGTAAGCGGCGAAGCGCTGGCGGTCTTCGACGGTGTAGTGCGAAGCGAAGTTATTGCTGCCCTCCAGCAAGTCGGCGGCCACGTAGTTGTTGGGATACAGGCGGTAATTGGCGAAGATACCCTTGTCTACCAGTTCGGCCACGCGGACGAAAAGCTCCTGCTTGGGCAAAGAGGCGTCCAGGACGTCCAACTGCGCATTGATGCAGGGCGCCGTGCAGAGGTGCACGCGGCCCTTGTAGCCCATCAGACCCGTCTGCATGTTCAGCAGGTCGTCGGCAGTGGTTTTCTTGTAGTCGGGATTGTCGCGCTTCTGCTGGAACTCCTTCGCCTTGAGGAAGTCGCACGGGTCGTACTCGTAGGAGATGGCCAGAGGAACGATGTTCATCTCTTTCAGCCGACTGAGCACATCGCCCTCGCCGGCCATGGCCATCATCTTCAGGATGCTCTCTTGCGTGCGGTCGTTGGAGTCCTTGGCGCGGCCTTCGCGCTGGGCAATCCAGATGGACTGATGTTTGTCGCGGATGGCGTGGTGCATGTACCTTGACATCCGGGCGGACGACTCCAGCATCTGCCGCATGGAGAGTGCTCGCTGCACGATGAACGACTTGTTGATGCGCACCAGCTTCTTGATCCAAGGATATATCAGCAGGTTGTCGCCAATGGCAATCTCTACCGTGTCTTTCTTCACAGGCAGCGGTGTCCCCGGCCTGTGCCTCGTTGTCCAGCGTCACGCCCTTCGTGGTCTCCTGGATGACTTTCTTCAGGAAGCCGTAGCAGAAGTTCACCTGGAACTCCAGCTTGGTCTTGCACGTGCGCATCTTGGCGGCAATGGCTTCAAGGGGCACGCCGGGCATCACCACGCCCAGCACCTGGCAGAAGGCCGGGTCGGCCAGCAGTTCGTCGAACACGGCGGGAAGTTCCTCGTCGTAATAAGGTCTGATTTCGTCAAATTCTTCGTTCATGGCAGATGGATTAAGTTGGGTTAAAGGAAACTGTCTTC
>CASEKR010000054.1 GCA_949288585.1 uncultured Bacteroides sp.
TGAACCAATTTATGCTTATCTTTGAAAACAGAATTCAGATATAAGGAGAACTTACAACTGAATCCTGTTTCCATTTACACAAAATTTTGGACAGTGTCATGGCATTTGTCCCCCTCCTTTTTAATCATTGCAGACAGGTACTGCAATATGGATTCAGTTCATTTCACTTCTGTTGTAACGCTTCACCCTCTTTTTCAGGGCATCTTTCTTGATGCCGTAAAGCTGTTCAATCTCGTTATAGGTACATTCTTTTTCCTGCACCATTTGGTATAAGGCCAAAGCATCTTCTATGGTATAATTGGAATGTCTCCCCGGCTTTGTCTCAGTGCCATTTTCATCCTCTTCCGATGAAGGCTCTCCCAAATCTTTCGGACTGCCTTTGCCTGCGTAACGGAACATCTCGACTTTCGTGTTCCTGGCAAATTCCAGTATGGAGATTTGTGCCCGGTCTCCATGCTTGCATTTCATATACCCAAGTACACGCTTGTCCTTTCCATGACGGCAATAGGTAAGATAGAGAAAATTATTTGTAAAATACACGTTCTTCTTGTTTCCTCTGACGCTTGACGGAGTGAACGGTTTGGTAAGTTTGCAGTCATCCTTTGCATGGTAGATTTTGAAAGGCGTTATTATCTTGCCTGTTTTAAAACTTTTGTTGCGGAGTTTGTCCAGTTCCTCGCAGAATCGTTTCATAACTTTTACACCGAACCGCTCTTCCAGTTTGGTGTAGTTGTCTATGACGACAAAAATTCCGGATGCTTCAGCCTTCTCCTGCTCATCTTTCAGTATGGCTATAATTTGTGTCGGCGTGATATTCGCCTCCGCATATATTTTGAGCGTGGACAGATTGTCGATAACAGAACCGTAATGTTCGCTGATTTCGCTATAGTGCTGCTCCAATGAGAACACAATCACAATCATTGGGGCGATACTATGCCATTCGGGAGAAAGGTTGACATCACATTTCCCTTTGGCTAAAGCGATAGCGACTTGCATGACGAATGTCGATTTTCCGCAATCGGTCGGCGCAACAAGTCCTGTATCATATCCTTCGCGGAGCCAAGGAAAGCCAAGCAGCCTTTCTTTGCTATCCTTTACCGTTCCGTTTGACTTCGCTTCATGATAGCTTTCGATTTTTTCCTCATCATAGTTATGATCCTGTGTGGTTTTTGCCTCCTCTCTTTCTTTGCGTATCTGATTCCGCTTGTCCAATATTTCACAAGTTGCTTCTTTTTTAAGTTTGATTACTATTTCCTCCTGTTTCGTTTGTTCCTTCATCTCTTCAATGCGTTGGTTATGCCGCTGCTCATTCTCCTGCATACGCTGGGTGTGTTCGGCTTTTTTTTCAGTTTGTCTGTTCGAGGATTCATTGTTCTGTTCTTCTTTCTTGCTATTAGAATTTATTTTCCTGATGATATAAAAACTCGAAACTCCAGCAACTGCCACAATTCCAATACCTGTACCGATGTACTTGATGCCTTTCTTAACACCTTCCTTTTTAAAAAACTCAGCAAGGCTACTGAGACCATTAAAGCTAATGTTCATTTTTTGTTATTTTTATTGTTAAACTATTTAAATTATCCTCTTTGAATCAGGTTTTTGTTCGGATTTCTCTTCTTGTCCCCTTGATTCGGGGGCAAAAATATAGAAAAAGCTGTTGCCGCATATTAAGGCAACAGCTTAATTTATAATGGATTAGAATTCTCTTTCTGAAGATGTAATTCTACTCTAATCCATCTCTAATTCAATCCTAAATTTGTTGGATAGGTGAGGGTTGATGTTTATCGATATTCAATTGGATGGGTTGGATATTGCGGATAATATTTTGTCCCGTTCATTTTCCTTCATTTTTGCTGACAGCTTTTGCGGATCCAGTCCGGATGTGAGGTATGAATGACTAACTTCGGTTTTTTGTCCTTTGCTGTATACCAAAAATTTTGCAGCTATCATTTTCCAACTTCCGATAGGCATTTGTTTTTTGTCAGTAGTATAAAGTTGTAGAAAGAAGAATTTCAAACTTGCGGCACTTCCGTTCCAGAAAATTTTTTCTTTTGTGTTTTCAGAGTTGCTGCATTCGCCTCCGCAGAAATAGTACAATGATTTTATCTGATTCTTTTCAATGAGATTGCAGGTTGGTTCTGCTAATCTTGTTATCATTTCTTTCAGTTTCGCATTATTCTCAAAGTCCAAGGGGGTATAAGGCATCCTGTTGTTTATTTCTTGATTCTTGAGGCGTTGTTGTTGGGGTATTTCAGGGTAAATATTGAGCAGATCTTCGTAGTCTTTGTGTGTTTGGTTATATAACTCCATATTCTTTTTCCTGCGTATAATCCTCTCAATGGCTTTCTGTTCCATGGGATCAAAGATGTCCTTGTGTAAAAGATACTCCATAAGCATAAACTCATAATGGCTGTAGAGCTGTCTGATAAACGACATTTTATTTAGTAACGCTAATGGATTTTCTAAAGTCTGTGCGCTTTCAATGAAATATTCATCTTCTATGTCTATGTCCGTTGACTCCCTTTGGGTACTATAAAAATTGGATATTAACTCCGCCTTATTTTCATTGGCATGAGTTTCTATATATTCAGCATATCTTTGTTTCTCGGTATAATGCGAGCATAGTTTTTTAATTCTGTAAATGTCAATGTGATGTTCAGAAACATACGTATCAAAGCCTTGTTCATCATCATGGGATATATAACGTATCAATTGTTTCTTTTCTGATGTTGAACAGAAATAGCCCAATATTCTTGCTGCATATGTCAGCGGAATGGCTTTGAGTATTTTGAATATCTCGGCTGATTGGTTGGTTGAGAGAAGATCCGCTTCAATTACATCGTCTTCTATATAATTGTTTTTCCTGTTAGCTATGATAAAATCTAATGCTTGTGAAAGAGGTAAATATGCTCCCACATAAAAATTTAGTTGCTTATGGTTTATAGTTAACTGTTCTGATTTTTGTTTGATAGATTCATTCGAAATGCAGTGCGTTAGAATGTTGGCGAAAATCTCTTTCACACCTAAAGTTACAATCTTTCTTTGTATTGACAGACTTGGCTTGCTTGCTTTTTTAATCTTTTTAAAGTATTTGGGGAGTGTCATAATGGTTGTTGCTTTAAGAAATGGTAACACTTAGTATTCTTATAATCTGAAATACGCCCCAAAGGTACAAAAAACTTATAAGGTGAAAACTCCTCATCAGTATATAATCTTATTTATTAGACAATATACCGAATAAGGTTTTAGGATTCTGATAATCATAACCCCTGTCCCTTATTCTATATAAACTCTATTGTATAACAAATAGTTTTGGCAGGCAGTTTTGGGTTGTTCGACCAATCATATTGTGCAAGTTGCTATGTTTTTTATATCCTTAAAAAGATGACGGACATGAATAACCGCTCATGCCCTTTATCATAATGATTTTTAGACTCCTTCAATAATCATTATCAAAAACTAATGCAATCACCTGCCTATTCAACTCGCTTATCGGTGAATAATCTTTTTTGATATATCTTTCAGTCGTCTTATGCGCAGAACCATGATTCAAAGAGAAAGCTATCAACTCGGTAGAGGCATGGCATTGGTTTTGCGCAATGGTTGCCCAAGAATGCCGAAAGGAATAGGTCGTAATGTATTCCAGTTGGTCAGGATGAGTTTCGTTGTAGCAAGCCCTGATGTCCCCGATGCCTTCGTTGATGCACTTATTGAAGTTCTTTTGGTTGGCATAGGTTTCGGCGAAGTTGAACAATGCTTTTCTGCCTCGGTATTTTTTGAATAAAGGCATGACAAGTTGGGGGACTTCTATTTCAATGTAGGCTTCATCATCTCTCCGTCCTCTGGTTTTCTTACGGTTATAGCAGAGTTTGCCGTTCTTGAAGTTTTCCGGTTTCAAGTCATAGAGGTCTGCCGTATTGATGCCGGCCAAACAAAAGATGAGCATACACACGTCCTTTGCCCGTTCTGCCCGTGAAATCCATGTGCCTTTGGGAGCTTTCATGCCGCTGATGTCTGTGCCGAAGAAGTGTTTCAGCATATCCACATCAACGGCTCGCTTAACCGGGGCTTTAGGCTTAGGAATGGAAACCTTGCGGAAAGGCTGGTTTGTAATCCGGATAATATCCCGGTCGTAATCGTTGAACTCATCACACCCATGCTGAAACATTGCTTTGATAGCTTTGGGATAACCGTTCTTGGCGTATCGTGTGTTTTTCATTGAAGCAATCCAATCGTTGATGAGTTTGCTGGTGACATCCGAGAACTTGAGCGTTTTCTTCCCGCTGAACTCTTCAAGGCGTGCAATGGCCAGTTTGTAGTTCTGCGAAGTTGTTTCCCTGCCTTCTTCATCCATTCTTCTGGTGAACAAGCGGCAATAATCGGAGAAGGACATGACTTCAAAGCCTTTCGTCAGATAGTCCGCAATTTCTTTGGCCGACCAGTCTTTGATGTTTGCCCGATTGCATTTGTCTACATATTCAGCTATGTAGATGGAGCATTGTTTATTGACTACGGGATTTTGGATTTCTCCTTTTCTGATGTCCGCACTACTAACTAAGAAGTCTGTTTTAATGTAGGCGATGCTGTTGTTGTGGGCTATGCGTATATAAACAACATAAAACCCATCACTTCTTTTCTTCTGCACACATGTTTTGAATACTGCCATAGTAACTCTAAGGATTGGCAGAGAAACTCTAAGGATTTTCTAAGGCTGACTATCAAAACAAGGCCTTTTTATAAGCAAAAATAGGAATTAAGTTTTTACGCTTAATTCCTATAACTTACTCATTTTCAGCGGAAAGACAGGGATTCGAACCCTGGGAACAGTTGCCCGTTCACCGCATTTCGAGTGCGGCCCGATCGACCACTCCGGCATCTTTCCTGGCTAAAGGCGGTGCAAAGGTAGTTTCTTTTGTGATAAGTTGTATGCTTTGGGGCGTTTTTTTTGCAGGCAAGCGTGTTTTTTGTCCCGAAGGGTGGGGCGGTGAGGAAAAAATACATATATTTGCCCCGAACTTTTAAAATAATGTGAATATGAAGAGAGTAATTACTATGTGCATGGTGGCTGTATGTTGTGTGTTGATGGCCACGAATGCCCAAGCGCAACTCCTCCGCTGGGGCGTAAAAGGCGGTGTGAACCTGACCAAACTTACCGTCGATGATTATAAGGACAAGATGGCCGGCTTCTTCGTCGGTCCGATGGCCGAACTGACGATTCCCGTAGTCGGCTTGGGCGTGGACGCTTCCCTGCTGCTTTCGCAGAAGGGCATCAAGGCGGACGAAGACGCAGCGAAGCAGGTGGGGCTGGATATTCCGGTGAACCTGAAGTACACTTTCGGGTTGGGTAGCACGCTGGGGCTGTTCATTGCCGCAGGTCCGGACTTTTTCTTCGACTTCAAGGGAGACAAGGACGGCGTGGAACGAAAGAAAGCGCAGGTGGGCATCAACGTGGGTGCCGGCCTGAAGCTGATCAACCATTTGCAGGTGGGCGTGAATTACAACATCGCCATGGGCGACCACTTTGAGTTGGATGGAGTAGGGGTTAAAGATAAGACCTGGCAGGTGTCTTTGGCTTACCTTTTCTGATATAAGAGTTAATTAATCGTTCGGACAGAGCCGGGGCGTTCCTTCTGCGGAAGGGGATGCTTCGGCTTCTTTTGCTATCAAACGTTGTGCATGGAACAATTCGTCGATGTCATATTGCCGCTGCCCTTGCCCGGAGGGTTTACTTATCTGCTACCCCAGCCGATGGTAGGGGAGGTGCATGAAGGGTGCCGTGTCGTAGTGCCCTTCGGACGGAAGAAGTTCTACACGGGCATCGTGGAAAAGGTGCACGCCCTGCGCCCCCAGGGTTACGAGGTGAAAGAGGTGCTGGCCGTGCTGGATGCGCGGCCCATTTTGTTGCCCGTGCAAAGCAGGTTTTGGCGGTGGCTTTCGGACTACTACCTTTGCACGCCGGGCGATGTGTACAAGGCGGCTTTGCCTTCGGGGCTGAAGCTGGAGAGCGAGACGGTGGTCGAGTTGAACCCGGACTACGAGGCGACGGAACGCCTGCCGGAGCGCGAGCAGCGGGTGCTGGACGTGCTGGCGGCCGAGCCCGAGCAGACGCTCACCAAACTGGAGAAGGCCGCCGGGGTGAAGAATGTCTTGTCCGTCGTCAATGCATTGCTGGCGCGTGAAGCCGTCTTCGTGAAGGAGGAACTGAAACGCGCGTACAAGCCGAAGACCGAGACCCGCGTGCGCCTCTCTGCGGATGCCCGCAACGAACACCGGTTGCACATCTTTTTTGACGAACTGCAACGGCGTGCGCCCAAGCAGTTGGACTTGCTGATGAAGTACCTGGAGCTATCCTGCGCCTTGGGCGGGCAGGAACGCCCCGTGGCCAAGCGCGACTTGTTGCAACGCACGGGCGCGACGCCGGCGGTCTTCTCCGCACTCGTCTCGCGGGGAGTTTTCGAAGTCTACCAGGCGGAAGTCGGACGTCTGGACAACCGCCTGCCTCAGGGACAGGGGACGCCCCATGCCCTCTCCGCCGCCCAGCAGCGGGCGCACGACGAGATTGTGGACGCCTTCCGAGAGAAGAATGTCTGCCTGCTCTACGGCGTCACCTCCAGCGGAAAGACGGAAATCTACATTCATCTCATCCAAGAAGCCTTGGCACGCGGCGAGCAGGTGCTCTACCTCCTGCCGGAGATTGCGCTGACCACCCAAATCACCGAACGGCTGAAGCGCGTCTTCGGGGCGCACCTGGGGATTTATCACTCGAAGTTCCCCGATGCCGAGCGGGTGGAAATCTGGCAGCGGCAGTTGTCCGACACGCCCTACGACGTCATCCTCGGCGTGCGCTCGTCCGTCTTCCTGCCCTTCCGCCGCTTGGGCCTGGTGATTGTGGACGAGGAGCACGAGACCACTTACAAGCAACAAGACCCCGCCCCCCGCTACCACGCCCGCAACGCGGCCATCGTCCTGGCTTCGTACTACGGGGCCAAGACTTTATTAGGGACGGCTACCCCGAGCCTGGAGACATGGCACAACGCCGAAACGGGCAAGTACGCCCGGGTGGACCTGTCGGAAAGGCATCGGGCGGTGCAGTTGCCCGAAATCGTCCCGGTCGATATCCGCGAACTGATACACAAGAAGCGCATGACGGGGACTTTCTCGCCCCTGCTCTTGCAAAATATCCGCGAGGCGCTCGAGCGGAAGGAGCAGGTCATTCTCTTTCAGAACCGCCGGGGCTTTGCGCCGATGATTGAGTGCCACACGTGCGGCTGGGTGCCCAAATGCCAGAATTGCGACGTGAGTCTGACTTACCACAAGGGGCTGAACCTGCTGACGTGCCACTACTGCGGCTACACCATGCCCTTGCCTGTGCGTTGCCCGGCCTGCGACGGTGTTGACCTGCGCGCCAGGGGCTTCGGTACGGAGAAGGTGGAAGACGAACTGCACGCCCTCCTGCCCGAAGCGAAGATTGCGCGCATGGACCTGGATACCACCCGCTCGCGCGCGGCCTACGAGCGCATCATCGACGATTTCCAGCAGGGACGCACGGACATCCTGGTGGGCACGCAGATGGTGTCGAAAGGGCTGGACTTTGAGCGGGTCAGCGTCGTGGGCATCCTGAACGCCGACACGCTGCTGAACTATCCCGACTTCCGTGCTTACGAGCGTGCCTTCCAGTTGATGGCCCAAGTGGCCGGGCGGGCGGGACGCCGCGAACGGCGCGGACGCGTCATCCTCCAGACTAAGAGCATCGGCCACCCCATCATCGCGCAGGTCATCGCCAACGATTATGAGGGCATGGCGGCAGGCCAGTTGGCCGAACGCCAGGTGTTCCGTTACCCGCCCTACTACCGCCTGGTCTACGTCTATCTGAAGCACCGACGGGAGGATGTCCTGGAGCAGATGGCGCAAGACATGGCCGCCCGCTTGCGTGTCCTCTTCGGTTCACGCGTGTTGGGACCAGATAAGCCGCCCGTGGCGCGCGTCCAGACGCTGTTCATCCGCAAGATTATGCTGAAGGTAGAGGCCACGGCACCCGTGGCCCGCGTGCGCAGCCTGCTGCTGGCCGTGCAGCGCGAGGTTGGAGCCGAACCGCGTTTCAAGGGGGCGGTAATTTATTACGACGTCGACCCGATGTAAGCGGGCGTCATTCCGTTTCCTCCGGCGCTTCCTTGTCCCGGGTGCGCTCCGTGGTTATTCCGAGTGCACTCCGTGGTTGTCCCGGATGCATTCGGCGGTTGTCCCGGGCGCGGTGGATGCAAGTACTTGTATGATAGGGCGAAATGCTCTCCTCCGCTTCCCGGGACATGTTGCGGAAAGAAGTTTACAGTTCCAACTTTCCTGTTGCCCGCAGGTATTCCGTTTCGTAGATTTTGTACTGCGTTTGG
Source organism: uncultured Bacteroides sp. (assembly GCA_949288585.1). Taxonomy (GTDB): domain Bacteria; phylum Bacteroidota; class Bacteroidia; order Bacteroidales; family Bacteroidaceae; genus Bacteroides. The sequence continues at coordinate 8,388 of CASEKR010000054.1, forward strand.
GCCTCGATTAGGTTACTTTCGGCCTGTTGCCATTGCGATTGCGCGTCAAGCAAGTCGGTCAGCGGGGCCATGGACGCGGCGTAGCGGTTGCGCATCACGCGCAGGTTTTCGTCGGCTTGTTTCAACCCCGTCTCTGCTGTTTGGATTAGGCGGTAGCCGTCTTCGATGTTCAGAATGGCCTGCCGGGCTTCGATGGAGAGCAGGCGGGTGTTTCTTCGCAGGTCCAGTTGCGCGTTGAGCAGGTCATACTTTGCTTTGCGGACTTTCTTGCGGTTTTCGCCCCAACTGAAGAGAGGCATCTGCACGGCCAGCATCACCATGCCCAGCCCGTCGCGGAATTCTTGTGAGAACGGCACCATCGTGCCATTCCCCGCGTCGGCCAGGCCGTTGAGCTTGACGTTGCCGTAGTACAGGTAATTGGCCGTCAATCCCACCGTGGGCAGCATCGCGGCGCGGGCCATGCGGATTTGCTCCTTCCCGGCGGCGACTTGCTTTTCGAGCAGGAGCAGTTCCGGGCGGGCGTTGATGTCCGATGCCAGCAGGCCGGGTTGCGAGACGACGAAGATCGTGTCCGTGGCCTCTATCGCCGTGTCGAAATCGGTCCCCACGGTTTGGCACAGCGACAGCCGGCACAGGTCGGCCCCGTTCTTTGCTTTCTGCAACTGGTACAGTATTTCCGTGCGCTCGGCTTCGATGCGCAGCAGGTCGTTTTCCGTCGCCATGCCCGCCGCGAGCGCGGTTGCCGTCTGGCGGTACAAAGTATCCATTTGCGCGTGGTAACTTTCCAGCATCCGCACCTTCCGCCCGACGGCGATGTACGTCCAATATGCCTGGTCGGCCTCCACCACCACGTCCATGCGGGTCATGCGGTAGCGTTCGGCGGCCGATTCTTTCCCGATGCGCGCCAGTCGTCGCCCGGTCGTGATTCTGCCCCCGGCGTAGAGGGGTTGCGTCAGGTTAATGCCGGCCATGTAGGTGCCGCGCATACGTAGTTCCGTTCCCCCCATGTCCATGTCGGGGAACATATAGACGCCGGTGGCCGTCGCGTCCAGCTTGGGCAGGAAGGCAGCCCGGGCGATGCCCCGGTCCAGTTCGGCCTGTCTGAGGGCGTTGTCCGCTTTCCGGAGTTCTTCGCTGTGGGCCAATGCCATCTTGCGGCAATCGGCCTGCGAGAGCCTGAGTGTTTCTTGCGCCGGCGCATGGAGGCAGGACAGCAGGGCGGCGCAACACGAGAGAAGGATTGTTTTCTTGTTCATCGGATACATATTATATATTAGCAGGTTTGCGGATACGGAACAGGACGGTGTAGAACAGGGGCAGGAGGACGAGCGTAATCATCGTGCCCATCGTCAGGCCGCCCATGATGGTGATGGCCATCGAGCCGTACATGGGATCCGTCACGAGCGGAATCATGCCGACAATGGTGGTCAGCGAGGCCATCAGCACGGGACGCACACGCGAGACGGTCGCCTCGACCACAGCCGTATAGGGCGCTACCTGTTCTTCCGTCTGGAGGCGGTTGATTTCGTCCACCAGCACAATGGCGTTCTTCACCATCATGCCTATCAGCCCCAACATGCCGATGATGGCCATGAACGTCATGGGTTGTCCGCTCAGCAGGAGCGAAGGCGTAATGCCGCAGAAGACGAACGGGAAGCATAGCAGGATGAGGATGACTTTGCGCCAACTGTTGAACAGCAGCAACAGGATGCCCAAGATGAGGAAGATGGTAATCGGTACGAACTTCAGCAGGTTGCCAATGGCTTCGTCCTGCACTTCGCCTTCGCCGACCCAGCGCATTGCGTAGCCGTCGGGCAGGGGAATGGCTTCCACTTCGTCCTGGATGGAGGCCACGACCTTGGCCGGGGTGGCGTCGCTGCGGTCGGGATTGGGGTCGCACTCTGCTTCGATGATGCGCCGGCCGTTGCGGCGCACGACCAAATCCTCGTCCCAGTCGAGCCGCAAGCCATCGACCACGTTGCCGAGCGGGACAGCCCGGAAAACTTTGTCTTGCAGTTCGCTCATCGTCTTTCCGCCGGACAAAGCCCCTTGCAGTTCTTCGTTGGACAAATGGGCGTTCATCATGCTCCAGACCGGTATCTCTTCCAAGTTCCGGATGCGGCTGCCGTCGTCCCTCCGCACTTGCAGGTTGAGCGTCACCATGCGCTCCTGGTCGTTCAGCACCCCGACGGGCATCCCGTCCGTGGCGGCCAGCAGGGCATTGGCCACGTCGCCGCGTCCGATGCCGGAACGCAAGGCGTCCTGTTGCACGTATCCGGCCACAAACGCCTTGCCTGTCGGCTTCCAGTTGTTTTGCACCGAGTAGGCATCCACGTAGGGAGAACGGCGCATGATGTCTTCGGCTTGGGCGCTCAGCCGGCGCAATACAGCCGGGTCGGGGCCGCTGAACTCCACTTCGACCGTGTGCGACGTAGAGGTGGAGAAGTTGTACTTCCGGATGCGGATGTAAGCCTCGGGGTACAGTTCGCGGAGTTGCTTGCGGATGCCGGGAATCTGTTCCTGCACGGTGCCGTAGTCCTTGCAGTCCACAATCAGTTCGCCGTAGCAGTCGCCGCCGGAGGTCATCGGACGCACCAGGCAGTACAAGGCCGGCGCGCTGCCCTGGCTGACGGCTACGCGCTCCACCTCCGGGTTTTCCTTGAGCAGGTCGCTCATCTCCAACAGGCGGTCGCGCACGGTGTCGGCATCGGCCGCCGAGGGGAAGAAGCATTCTACCACGAACTGCTTGTAGTCGAAGTCGGGGAAAAACAGGTTTTTGACGCGCGTCATTCCAAAGATGCAAAGCACCAGCACGCCGAACGCCACGGCAATGGCCGTCCGCTTATAGCCAATGAGGAAACCGATGGCGCGCCGTATGAAGCGGTGCACCGGGGAGTTCATGACCGTGCCCGTGCTGTCGCTGCCCGCTTCTTTCCGCTCCGGCAACCACGACTTGGCACAGAACGGCACTTGTACCAGGGCCAGCATCCAACTGGCCAGCAGGCTGACGCAGAGTACCAGGAAAAGGTCGCGGGCATACTCGCCGGCGGTGTCGGGCGAAAGATACACACAGATGAACGTGGCGGCGGCAATGACGGTAGCCCCCAGCAGGGGCAAGGCTGTGTTGCGCCCGATGCGGTAGAGGTACGTCTCTTGGGGCAGCCCTCGTTGTTTGTCAATCAGGATGCCGTCCATGATGACGACGGCATTGTCTACCAACATGCCCATTGCCACGATGAATGCGCCCAGCGAGATGCGTTGCAGCGTCGTGCCGCACACCAACAGGATGGGGAACGAAACAGCCACCGTAAGCACCAGCCCGAAACCGATAATCAGCCCGCTACGGAAACCCATGGTGAAGATGAGTACCAGTATGACGATGGCCACCGATTCCACTAAGTTCCACATGAACGAAGAAATGGCCGCGCTTACCTTGTCCGGTTGGAAGAAAATCTTCTCCGTCTGGAGTCCCGCAGGCAGGCGCTTCATGGCCTCGGCCAACTTTGCATCGACCGCTTTGCCCACGTCCGGCACGATGGCTGACGACTCCATGGCCAAGCAGATGGCGAGCGCGGGCTTCCCGTCCACGAAGAACCCGTTGCGTTGAGGCTCTGCGAACGCGCGCTCCACGCGGGCAATATCACCGATGCGCATTGTCTTCCCGTCCAGTGTCTGGATTATCAACTCGCGGATGTCCTCTTCATCCTCCACGGCCGAATCCACATACAGCGCGATACGCTCTTCACCGTCGGCATACCGTCCGGCGTTTACTGTCTTCCCGGCTGCTTGCAAAGCCGACATGATTTGAGTGGGGATGATGCCGTTCCGCGCAATCTGCTCTTTGGACAGGATAATGTTGATGACTTCTTCGCGGTTGCCGATGAGGTTGATGCGTTTGACGCCCTTCACGTCGAGCAGTTCGCGGCGGAGGTACTTGGCGTAGTCATACATCTCGGGATAGTCGTATCCTTCGCCGGTCAGGGCGTAGAAGATGCCGTACACGTCCATCATGTCGTCGATGACAATCGGACTGTAACAACCCTGTGGAAGGCGCAGGGCGGCATTACTCACTTTGCGGCGGAGCAGGTCGAAGTGCTGTTCAAGGTCGCGGTTGAGTACCGTCATCAGAAACTCGACGGTGAACATGGCGGAACTGTTCTGGCATTCGGTCTTCACTTTTCTTACGTTCGGAAGCGCGCGCAATTCGTCCTCCATCAGTTGGGCGACTTCCAGTTCCATCTCGTGCGCGCTTGCCCCCTGCCACGTGACCACGACCATGGCTTGCTTGGCCGATACGGCTGGGTCTTCCAACTTCGGCATCTGCACGAACGCGAGCACGCCGGCAATCAAGATGGCCGCCATGAACGACCAGAACAGTATCGGCCGGCGCATGAAAAACTCTGTCACTTTCATCACAACAGCCCTCCTACGTTGGTTTCGCTTTCTTTGTTAATAACGCGTACCCGCTCTCCTTCCCGGAGGACATGGACACCGGCACGCACTATGCGCTCTCCGCCCGTCAGTCCACTGACGACAATGGCGCGCCCTTCTTCATCTGTCCCGTTCAGCACAACGGGCTGTCTGGTAACAGTGGAATCTTGCCTGAACACCCAGACGCACGGCTCTTTTTGCTTCTCGTCGCGGAAGATGGCGGCCAGCGGCACGGCGACTTTGGCGGCGGCTGTATCGTCCTTCGAGACAATCCCCACTTCCACGTTCATGCCCGCCGTAATCTGTTTGTCTGGTTGTTCGGCAAAAGTCAGGCGTAACTGGTAGAGTTGGTTGCCGTCGGCCTTAGGGGTCAGGCTCAAGGCTTTCATGGGCATTTCCTTGTCGATTCCGCTTGCTTTGCAATAGTATCGTACGAACTTGCCGCGCATTCTGTATTCATGGGCAGGAATATCGGCTACTACTTCCATGTGCGAGACATCCAGCAGAGTGAACAAGGCTGTGCCGGCATCGACCATCTCCGCCGGTGAGAAGTTTACGCTCTGCACGTAGCCGTCTGTCGGTGCATACAGTTTTGTGTATTCCAATTTGTTTTTGTTTACTTGCAACTGCACTCCCAATTGCTTCAGCCCGGCCACGGCCTTCTCATAATCGTTAGCCGAGATGCTCTTCTGCTCGAAGAGTTGCTTCGTGCGCTCTACTTCGCCTTTCAGTTGGTCGTACTGTATTTGTAAGGCTTCGACTCCTAACTGGTAGTCTGCGTCGTCCAGTTCGGCCATCAGTTCTCCCTGCCGGACGTAATCGCCTTCACGGGCATGAATGCGTTCAATCTGCCCGGCCGTCTTGAAGCCGAGGCTAATGGCGTGCGCCTCGCGGACGATGCCCGGATGGATAGTGGTACGGACAGGCTCCTGCACGGCAGTCGTTGCCAGCACGACGCTTCGCATTTCCGCTTTTTCTTGCGATGGGCTGCCACAGGCGCAGAGCACCCCGGCGAAGACGGTCCAAGTAATCAATCTTTTCATTTTTCGTTCGATATTTAATGGTTGTTTTCCTATTTGTTGCAAAGTTCCTGATTTATCCGGGAAACCATTTCTCCCAATAAGACAATAAATTGTCCTAAAGGATGACGAATCTTGGATGTGTCGGTCTAAACAACTAATTTTACTCGCGGAAAAGTAGAAAAGCAAAGAACATGAAACAGCCTTATTTGAATTTGGACTTGATTCACCTGACCACGGAAGGTTTGGCGGTGCATCTGGATAAGGAGTTCATATTGATTGATAACCTGGATGAAGCTACGGGAGATGTGAGTACGGAGTGGGAGTTTGCCTACCATCCCGTCAAGCTTTCCTTTATTGTTTGCATTTTCTGTGTGGCCGGCCGGATGCGGCTCCGGCTGAATTTGCAGGATTACGAGTTGAAGGCCAACAATATCCTGATTGCCCAGGAAGGTGTCATTGGGGAATACTTGGGCATGGACGGTGATACGCGGGTGGCGGTGATTGCTTTTACGCCCGACTACTTTCAGGCAGCGTTGCAAGTTGAAGCGACGATATCCTTGCAACGCAGGCTATACGCTTCGCCTCTTTGCCGCTTGACGTCCGGAGCCATGAAGGAATCGATGCTGATTTACCGTCTGATGAAAGCGAAAGTGGCAGAAACAGACAATCCTTTCCGCAAAGGAGCACTGCTTGGCTACGCCCAAGTCCTGACTTACAATGCTTACCGATATTTGCTTTTGTCCGATGCCGATACGGGGGACAAGAAAGAAAAAAGTAGCCGGCAGCAAGAACTATATAACCAATTTGTCAAAGAAGTGCAACGCAGCTACACGCATGAACGCAGTATCTCCTTCTATGCAAATGCCTTGTGCGTGACGCCCAAGTACCTTTCGCAGGTCGTGCATAAAGTAAGCGGGCGTTTTGCCGGCGATTGGATAGCCGATTTCGTCATCCTGGAAGCAAAAGCCATGCTTAAAAGCCGTAAATACACCATCCAGCAGATAGCGGATTTGCTGAACTTTGCCAACCAATCTTTTTTCGGAAGGTATTTCAAGGACAAAGTCGGATGCTCTCCTTCTGAATACCAGAAGTCATGAAGCGTTTATCCTACCTACCTGGAGACTTCGCAGGCAGTGCCGTCTTTTTTCTGGGCGAAAAGTTCTTGTCATCCGGCAAATCTCTGTACCTTTGCCTCCCGATGGAAATCCGGCAATCCTTCTGCCGGGATTGTTGAAAATCGGAAACAGTGATTATGATGGAAAAGAAAAAGATACTCTTCGTGTGCCTCGGTAATATTTGTCGTTCGTCAGCAGCCGAGGGAGTGATGCGTCGGCTGGTGGAAGAAGCTGGAATGGATGACTGTTTTGAAATAGATTCTGCCGGTATCTTGTCTTATCACCGGGGCGAATTGCCCGACCCGCGCATGAGGGCGCATGCCGCACGGCGGGGCTATCACTTGACGCACCGCTCGCGTCCTGTCACCACCGATGACTTCCTGCATTTTGACCTTATTATCGGCATGGATGCGCGGAACATGGACGACCTGCGTGAACGCGCCCCTTCTCCCGTGGAGTGGGCGAAGTTGCGCCGAATGACGGACTTCACGCTTGTGCATACGGAGGCCGACCATGTGCCCGACCCATATTATGGCGGTGCCGAGGGGTTTGAATATGTGTTGGATTTGTTGGAAGATGCCTGTGCCGGCTTGTTGCAAGCGTGCCTCACGGACGGTGGTAGACATCGTAATAGTGGCGCTTCTCCGGATTGAGGCTACATGTGGCATCCACTCCGGCCTGGCGGAGAGTTTCAGCCAGTTCTGCAAGGCTGCTACGGGGCACGCACCCAATGTAGAACAGGTGGTAGTGGCAGTCCTCTTCCAGCAGTTCCATGACGTGCGTGTGCTGCTGCTCGCGGGCAAAGTCAATGTTCAGTTTCCGTATACGTTCATAAGGGAAGACTTGTGTGCGTCCCCGGCCATGCACTTGCAGCTCGTGGCTGTCGAGCGACACGTAGCAATAGCGCGTTAGTAGCGTGTAGAAACCGTAGACGGCCAAGGCGAAACAGGGCAGGCTGAACCACACTCCCGCTGCTTGTCCTTGGATGCCGGCCAGGTAGAATCCTAAGCAGAAGAATCCCAAGGTGAGCAGGACCTGCCACGTGAGTAGGAGCGAAGGGCGGCGAAACGTGACTGTTTGCGGCGGCACAGCCTCGCGCGGCAGTTTTTTCTCATTCTCCATCGCGATTCCCTGTGCCATCAGGTAACGGATGACGGCACTGCGATGATGGCGTGCGTGGAGAATAAAGGCATGCTCGCTGCCGTCGGCCATGTGCAGCGTCAGTATGCCCGCTCCGTACAAATTCTCTTCGCTGTGCCTGTCCGTCACCGGAGTGTAGCGTTTCATGAAGCTGAAGGAAGTGACTTCGTGTACGTTGATTCTTTTTTTCCGGAGCAGGCGTTCAGCCTGCCGTGTGTGTCTGTCTTCCATAGTTCTTTCCTATTAGGGGATTACGTGGCAAAGATAATCATTTGTCTTCATATTTTCTTCCCGGCGATGCATTTTGTACACTGTTACCTCTTATCTTTGTTCTTAATAAAAACAAAAGACTGTGTTATGAACGCTGGCAGATTATTATTACCAACTAAAGAAAAACTGCCAGATTTGCCGCAGGAAGGGTTGTCGCATGATACCTATACATTAATAGTGCATATCCGCCTTTGAAAGTCAGAACAAAGAGTTGATACAGCAATATCAAAACAATAGTATGGGAACATGAGGATGAACGCAACGAATATACGGACAAGATACAAGGCTACTTTCCCTATGTGGAGAAACTGTTGCCGTTGATTGACTTCTGCCGAAACGCCTTGAAATTCTTTGAAAGGGTAATTTAAGAATTGTGCAAGTTGAAGAAGGTGAGGTTGGAAGTTGATTTTTATTTTCCCGAGTTCAATCGAAAGATTCGTGACGAGGATGCGGCATTCTCATTTGAAGAGGACAAAAACAGAAAAGGACAATACGTAAATGACATTCCGCTTGTACAATGGTTCAGGCAGAATGCGAATGAATGGAGAAACTGTTTGGGAATTGTACCTACAAGGCAGGATAAATGGCTGAAAATGTAGAATGCGCTCTAAAATCTACTCCAAAAGAAAATAAAAACATTATAAGATAGGGGATTATCGGAAAAAATCCTTTATCTTTGTATTTGGATGGGGATAACTCCGTCTAAGACATGTTAATAAAAAGAAGCGTTGTGCTTTTCTTGCGAGTGTAAAGCCTGAGAAACTGAACAATCGTATGACAAGAAGGCATAGTGGTTCTCACGCTATAGCGTGGGCTGCTTACCATATCGTCATACATAGGTTTTCTCAGGGCCTACACTCGAAGACGTGGCATTGCAGTTCCACGCTTCGTGGTTATTAAACAATTAATAAGTTGTGTCACTTAAAAAATATTGATATGATGAAAACATTCAAATTATGGATTTCTATCGTACTCACGGTTATAATGTTTAGTAGTTGTAGTGCATTAAAAACACCTGTAATAGTTAGGAATGCCCCAATAGAAGGGTATAGATATGTTTTTATAACACCAACAAAAGAATTGACATCAAGTACAGGAGGCACATATGGAGGACAGTATGGTATATATGGAGCTTCAACGACTAAAAGTGTCAACCCAAGTGATGTTATTTCTGGTGAACTTATAAAAAATGGATTTGTTGTATTACCTGAATTGAAATCTGAATTAAATAATAAAACTCTGATTGTAAACTATGGTGAAAGCGGTAGAAGAAATAGAGGATTAGGTTATACAATAGAAGTAACAATACAGTTTATTTCAGCTGAAACTCATGAATTGGTTTGCTCTTGTACAGCTGAGGGACAAGGGGAAACAGAAGCCGATGATATTCGACAAGCAATTAGAAGGGCTTTGGCGGGACTATTTGATAATAAATAGCTGACTTTTTATGCCGTCATTTCTTGTTTTGGTATTAAGTATCGCTACTGTGATAGGTGTAGCTATAGTAGCGATACGATTATTTCTAAAAAAGAAGTCAAATGAGTTGTCAGAGCGAATTGCAACCATTACTCCTTATAGTGATATACAAGAAAGCAGAGAAAAAGAATTAAGGCAAAGCAATAAAAGTTTCTTCATTGATATTGAAACTGATTTAAGGAATAGTTTTAATGGGCATATAATATCCTATTCGGAAGAAGAACAATTTACGAAATACTATACAGAGTTCTTCCATGAAGTCAATTCCTTACTGAAAAGTCTTGAGGCATTTCATATAGAACCATCCGAGACAATCTCAAAATTCACACATGATTTCGGAAATATCCACTCAATTGTAAAAAGGCATAATGAGCAGGTTGTCCAAGACACTCTTGATACCCACAAAGACTTTTTCGACCATTGTCTTAAATACCCGTTAGACAAGCAACAAAGGCGTTCAATCGTGTCCGAAGAAGATAATTGTTTGGTGGTAAGTAGTGCAGGAAGTGGAAAAACATCGTCTATCGTAGGGAAGGTAAGATACCTGATTGACATTAAACACATCAACCCTCAAAACATTCTTCTTATCAGCTATACAAACAAGGCTGCTGCCGAGTTGACGGAAAGGATGGATATTGCAGGGCTAAGAGGATACACTTTCCATAAACTTGCCATTGACATCATCGGGAAAGCGACAGGACAGAAGCCCTCCATCTGCGATAACACAGACACGCTGTTTGTGAAAATCTACCATAAGCTATTGGAAGATGAGGACTTCAAAAAGAGCATCGTTGAATACTTTGTTGACTATCAGGTGCAAGAAGCGGATTGGGAGCATCGTAAGAATGAACGCAGACAGCAACTCTCCGAATTAAAAGAAGTACGCTTGAAAGCCCAATTTCCCGACATGGACGGGAAAACTATTTATGTCCGTAGTGAACAGGAGCAGAAAATTTGTTTTGCATTGTCTTCTTTGGGCGTGAAATTTAGATATGAAGAACCTTATGAGCATCCATTGGCAGATGAGATGCACTCACAATACAGACCCGATTTTTCCATTTACTTTGAGCAGGATGGCAAGACAAAGCGTATTTATTTAGAGCATTTTGGTGTGGACGAACATGGGCTTGTTCCCACATGGTTTGCAAAAGATAAAGGCATTACATACGAAGAAGCGAACCAAAAATACAATGACGGAATAACATGGAAAAAAACAGCCCATGAGAAATTTGGGACAGTATTACTGACAACTTCAAGTGCTGATTTCCATTATTCAGATATTCGGCATACATTAAAAGCTTCATTGGAAAATGCAGGTGTTCCTATTCAAGAAAAAACAGATGCCGAATTATACGATATGGTTCTTCCTCCAAACAGCAAGCAGGAAAAGGCTTTCATTCGGCTTGTTGTAACTTTTGTGACATTGATTAAGTCAAGCTGCAAGTCTATAAAAGAAGTCTTGAAACAGACTAAAAATGTTGGAGACGAACGCAGTACATTCATTATCAAGAGAATATTCCAACCTGTTTATGAGCGGTATATTGAAGAACTGAAAAACAGTAATCAGATAGACTTCACTGACGCTATTCTGCAAGCTACGGAAATATGTCGTTCTTCCCATCCTGTGAAGTATGAGTATATTATCGTTGACGAGTTCCAGGATATATCAGTTGACCGCTACAATTTCCTGAAAGTACTCCGAGAAGGCAATCCTCCTGCAAAATTGTATTGTGTGGGCGATGATTGGCAGTCCATATACCGCTTTTCTGGAAGTGACATGGCTCTTTTCAATCAATTCCCGGATTATTTCGGTTCCACAGAAATCAATAGAATCGAGACGACATATCGTTTTGGAGAGCCTTTGGTAAGCCTGTCCTCGCAATTCATTCAACGTAATAAGGCACAGCTGAAAAAGGATATACATCCATTCAATCCACAAGCCAAAACCGAATTGCAATTCTACGCTTATGAACGGCGTGACTATTGTAACGCTATCGGACAATTGGTAGCGTCTATTCCTGCGGATAAATCCATCTTTCTGTTAGGGAGGTATTCCTTTGACGATTACTATTTGTCGTTTCTATACAAATCAGTGAAAGAGGGAAATCGCTTTTACTACTTCATTGGAGACAGAAAAATAGAATTCTTGACAGTCCATAAATCCAAAGGACTTGAAGCGGACTATGTGATAATACTTCAATGCAATAAAGATACCTATGGATTTCCCTCAATGGTAAGTGATGACCCTGTTCTTGATTATGTCCTGACTAAAAGCGACCAATATCCGTATGGTGAAGAACGCAGGCTGTTTTATGTGGCTATTACCAGAGCAAAAATAAAGACATACGTACTTTACGACAGACGCTTCCCATCCGTTTTTGTTGACGAGTTCTTACACCCTGAAAAGGTTACGGAAGAAAGTTATGCCAAACATCCCAATGCCAATAAGAAATGGACACGCAGTGCTGATAAATTCTTACTCACCCTTTACCATGAAGGAAAGAGCATAAAGTACATCGCAGAAAAGATGGGAAGAAGTCAAACCTCTATCGTGATGCGAATAGGAAAATTGGAAAGTGAACAATAATAAGGATGTTTGTTATGCCTTTCATTCAATAATTTGTACTACCTGTGTATAACAAGAATATCGCTATCTTGTAATAATATTAGCTTTTATATTGATATGACGGTGATTGGGCTAAAATCGCTCAATTATTCCACATTCTAATGCAGGTGTGATGTAACTCTCTCGGACTATTTTAAGTCTTTAATATTGCACGCATTTACCATTTCCCTCATGCTTATGTAAGAACCGTCCATCTTCTGAATAGGTAAATTCTACTTAGGGGGTGCCTGAGAGGTACTTGAGGGGCTGCGGGCAGCCACGGAACGCATGTGCTATAATGACAGGTTTTGAATGAAAAACAACAATAGAAATCGAAAAGATGCTTACTTGTCAAATTTGTTCATTCCCTGTATAAATAGGGCGACTTCCACGCAATCTGGTGCAGAGAACTACAATAGTCCAATGAAACAATGGCGGAAGATTATACTACTTGCTAAATCATGAATCTCCCTTCCTCCACTCGTCTACTAACCACTGCCTGTCCCGTCAACTGACGGATTAGGAAGTGGTCAGTTGACGGGACAGACACTGAACAATAGACCACTCGTACAGCTTTCCGCAATGAGTTTCATTTCCTTTGCTTTTTAGCCTTCCAAGCATATATTGTGAACAGATGAGGCCGTTGTCCCTATTGCTTGGATTCCGTTTTCTTTAGTTCCGGGTAACTGATGCGCGTGTGGTACATCGTCTTGAGCTTGTCTTTGAAGACAGACTTGACCGTCGCAATGTCCCTGAACGTGATGGGGCACTCGCGGAAGAAACCGTCCGCCAGTTGCCCGTCGATGATTTTGTCTACTAAACTGCCTATCGCTTGTTCCGTATATTCGGGCAGGCTGCGCGATGCCGCCTCCACCGAGTCGGCCATCATGAGCACGGCTTGCTCTTTGGTGAAGGGGTTCGGCCCGGGATAGGTGAATATGGCCGGGTCGGTTTCCTCGCCCGGATGCTCATTTTTCCACGAGATGTAGAAATACTTTGTGACACCCTTGCCGTGGTGGGTGGAGATGAAATCCTTGATGACTTTCGGCAGGCCGTATTTGTCTGCCAGCTTCAGTCCGTTGGTCACGTGGCCGATGACCACCTGGGCACTCTGTTCATACGTCAGGTTCTTGTGCGGGTTGACGCCTCCCGATTGGTTTTCCGTGAAGAACACCGGCTGTTCCATCTTCCCGATGTCATGGTACAGCGCCCCCGTCCTGACCAGTTGCGCGTTCCCGCCGATGGCATTGGCGGCTGCGGCCGCCAGGTTGGCCACCTGCATACTGTGCTGGAAGGTGCCCGGCACCGTCTCCGACATCCTGCGCAGCAGGGGCGTGTTGATGTTGGAAAGCTCTACCAATGTCACGTTGGACGTGAAGCCGAAAGTTTTTTCCACCAGGAACAGCAGGGGGTAGGTGAACAGCAGCAAGATGCCGTTGATGATGAAGTTGATGTACATCGCGGCGTTCCATTTGCTGGGGTCGCTTTCTGTCATCAACTCATAGGCGAAGTAGGTCGCCGCGTAAGTCACTGTCACTACGGCGGCCGTCTGGAACAACTGCGACCGTTGCGACAATTCCCTCAGGCTATAAATGGCCGTCAGCCCGGCGGCGCATTGCAGCAAGATGAACTCATGCGGGTAGCGCAGGCAGACGGAACAAATCAGAACCGTCACGGCCAAGCTCAGAAATGCTGTCCGGGAGTCCAGGAACACGCGTATGATGATGGGCAGCATGGCGTATGGCAGCATGTACACCGTCAGGAAATGTTGCGACATCATCAGCCCCGTCACGGCGCAATAAATCGTGATTCCCGCGAAGAGCAGCGCCATGCCGCCCCGGTGGCTGTAATATCCTTGCCGGAACAGGTCGAGGTAGAGCATGAAACACAGCATGAAGATGCTTACGAACAAAATCTGCCCTATCAGCACTAAGCGTTGCTGCCCGGCCGTCTCGCTGCGCTTGATGGATTCTTGTCGGTAACTGAGCAGGATGTTATACGTCTTTTCATTGACAATTTCCCCCCGGTCTATGATTTTCTGGCCGCTCAGTACGATGCCGCTGGCCCACGAATAACTGTCCAGCAATTCCTGCCGGGCTGCCTCGCTGCGTTCTTTGTCATACGCCAGGTTGGGCATCAGGTAGTTGTTCAATCCCGCCGCTTGCAACACGCCCGGACGGTACTTTGTCGTGTCGGCCGTCAGCAGCCGCGTATAGGCTGTCTTGACCGAAAAAAGCTCGTCCGTTTCCCGCTGGTTGACCAACTTCTCGTCCACGACCATGATGCTCCTTATGCTGTCTGTCCGCAGCGAATCAAGGGCTTCCGTCGGCAAGATGCCCGTCTCGTAAATCTCTTGCAACAGCCTCTCCACATAGCGCATATAGTCGGCGGGCAAGACCTGCTTCAACTCTTTCTGGCAGTCCGTCCTCAGCTTCTCCAACGCGTTGTTTTCCTGCTGCCTGTCGATGTTGAAGAATGGTTGGAAATGCTCCATCAGGCTGTCCTGTTCCCTTTCCACCACTGCCTTGCCCTTGTAGATGGGAAAATCGAACGTTGCCATCAGTTGCCCGTACTTCCACGGCTTCCCGATGTCAAATTGATAGCTGAACTTGCTGTCCCGGGGCATAAAGTACACAATGACGCTTACCGTCACCACGAAGATGAGTATTTTGTACAACAAATTTTTCGATATTCCAACTTTTTTCATACGCTGTCCTGTTAGATTCAACGAATTTCCGGCGAAAAGTACGAAAAAAATCCTTAGTGTGAAAAAAAAGGGCTACTTTTGCACTCTAAATAACTCTAAATTGAGAATTAACGCAGAAAAGCTATGACAGAAAGACGAGTCAGAGTACGTTTCGCCCCCAGTCCTACGGGCGCACTTCATATCGGCGGTGTCCGTACCGCGTTGTACAATTATCTCTTTGCCCGCCAGCATGGCGGAGATTTAGTGTTCCGCATTGAAGACACCGACAGCAACCGTTTTGTCCCCGGTGCAGAGGAATACATCCTCGAATCCTTCCGCTGGCTGGGTATCCGCTTCGACGAAGGTGTCAGCTTCGGGGGCGCCCACGGTCCCTACCGCCAGTCCGAGCGGCGGGACATCTACAAGAAGTATGTAAACCAACTGCTCGACGCAGGCAAAGCCTACATCGCTTTCGATACCCCCGCCGAACTGGACGGGAAACGCAAGGAGATTCCCAACTTCCAATACGATGCTTCCACCCGTATGCAGATGCGCAATTCGCTTACCCTGCCCAAAGACGAGGTGGACGCGCTGCTGGCCGCAGGCACGCAGTATGTGGTCCGTTTCAAAATAGAACCCAATGAAGACGTGCACGTGGCAGACCTCATCCGGGGGGATGTCGTCATCAACTCTTCTATCCTGGACGACAAAGTCCTCTATAAGTCTGCCGACGAACTGCCTACCTATCACTTGGCCAATATCGTCGACGACCACCTGATGGAAATCACCCACGTTATCCGTGGCGAAGAGTGGTTGCCCTCCGCTCCCTTGCACGTCCTGCTCTACCGCGCTTTCGGCTGGGCCGACACCATGCCCGCCTTTGCCCACCTGCCTCTGCTGCTGAAGCCCGAAGGCAACGGCAAACTGAGCAAGCGCGACGGCGACCGCCTCGGCTTCCCTGTCTTCCCCCTGGAGTGGCATGACCCCAAGACTGGCGAAGTCTCTTCCGGCTACCGCGAAGCAGGTTACCTGCCCGAAGCACTCATCAACTTCCTGGCCCTCCTGGGCTGGAATCCGGGCAACGACCAAGAACTCATGTCGATGGATGAATTAGTGAAGCTCTTTAACTTGGAACATTGCAGCAAGGCCGGGGCCAAGTTCGACTACAAGAAAGGCATCTGGTTCAACCACGAATACGTCCTGCGCAAGCCCGACGCAGAGATTGCCGAACTCTTCAAGCCCGTGCTGGAAGCCCACGGCATCCGCGTGGCCGATTATACCGACGACTACCTGACCCGCGTCGTTTCCTTGGTGAAAGGCCGCGTCAACTTCGTGAAAGAAATCTGGGACCAAGCCCGCTTCTTCTTCCAGGCTCCCGACACCTATGCCGAGAAAGACGTGAAGAAACGCTGGAACGAAGACACCCCCCGCATCATGGGCGAACTGATGGACGTGCTTCGCGGCATAGAAGACTTCTCGTCCAAACCTTCCGAAGACATCGTTATCGGCTGGATAACCGAGAAAGGCTACCACATGGGCAATGTCATGAACGCCTTCCGCCTGGCTGTCGTGGGCGAATGCAAAGGCCCCCACATGTTCGACATTACCGAACTGCTGGGCAAAGAAGAGACCCTGCGGCGCATCGCCCGTGCCGTCGAAGCATTGAAATAACCCGAACCCTGTTGTGCATTTAATCTGATAGAAGTACCATGTTCTATGATTTGGCAATAGCTCTCTATGACCTGGCTGTGCACTTGGCTGCCCCTTTCAGCCGCAAGCCACGCAAGATGATGAAGGGTCACTGGATAGCTTACGAAATACTGCGCCAACGCTTGGAGAAAGACGTGCGCTACATCTGGTTTCATGCCGCCTCCCTTGGCGAGTTCGAGCAAGGGCGTCCGCTGATAGAGGAAATCCGCGCCCGTTATCCGGAATACGGCATCCTGCTGACCTTCTTCTCTCCCTCGGGCTACGAGGTGAGGAAAAACTACCGGGGGGCGGACGTGGTGTGCTACCTGCCTTTCGACAAGCGGCGCAACGTGCGCAAGTTCCTGGACATCGTGAACCCCTGCATGGCGTTTTTCATCAAATATGAATTTTGGAAAAACTACTTGGACGAACTGCATAAACGCGGCATCCCGGTGTATAGCGTCTCTTCTATTTTCCGCCGGGGGCAAATCTTCTTCAAATGGTATGGGGGCACCTACCGCAAGGTGTTGCGCGATTTCGACCACCTGTTTGTGCAGAACGAGCTTTCAAAACGCTTCTTGGCCAAGATAGGCATCGACCGCGTGACGGTGGTGGGCGACACCCGCTTCGACCGCGTGCTCCAGATACGCAAGGAGGCCAAGGACCTGCCTCTGGTGGAACGTTTCAAGAACGGGGCTACCGTCTTCGTGGCCGGCAGTTCGTGGCAGCCCGACGAAGACCTGTTCATAGACTACTTCAACAACCACCTGGAAATCAAGATGATTATCGCCCCCCATGTCATCGACGAGAACCATCTGGTGGAAATCACGGCCAAGTTGAAGCGTCCTTATGTCCTCTACACCCGTGCAGATGAACACAATATAGGGAAAGCCGATTGCTTGATTGTCAATTGCTTCGGCTTGCTCTCTTCCATCTACCGCTATGGCGAGATTGCCTATATCGGGGGCGGCTTCGGCGTCGGCATCCACAATACGCTGGAGGCGGCCGTCTACGGCATACCCGTCATTTTCGGTCCCAAGTACCAGAACTTCCAGGAAGCAGTGGAATTGATAGAGACCGGCGGGGCCTATTCCATTAAAGGCGGCGATGAACTGTCCTCCTTGCTGGACCGTCTGCTGACGGATGAGGCTTTTCGCCGGCAGGCCGGCGAGAAGGCCGGTGCCTACGTGACCGGCCACGCCGGGGCTACGGAAAAGATTTTGGGCCAGATTGATTTCTGACCCTTACTTGTACCATTCCGCATACATCAGGTAGTTGTGTGCGATTTTCTGGTTCAGTTCCTTGGCCTGTTCCGGGTCTACCTTCTTGATAAACTTGGCCGGGACGCCTGCCCAGATGCTGCCCGGCTCTATCACCGTGTGGCTCAGCACCAAGGCGCCGGCGGCCACGATGGCGCCTTCGCCCACCACGGCATGGTCCAGCAGTGTGGCTCCCATGCCGATGAGGGCGTAGTCGTGTATGTCCGCCCCGTGCACCGTGACGTTGTGGCCTATCGACACGTGGTCTCCGATTTCGATGGTCGATTTCTCGTAGAGCGTGTGCAGCACGCTGCCGTCCTGTATGTTCACCCCGTTGCCGATGCGGATGGAGTTGACATCGCCGCGCAGCACGGTGTTGAACCATGCACTGCAATCGTCTCCCAATACCACGTCGCCTATCAGCGTGGCATTCTCTGCCAAAAAACAATTCTTTCCTATTTTCGGGGTGAATCCCCTTACCGATTTGATAAGTGCCATGTTGAATGAAGTGTTAAAATGGTTAGTTATATAGCCTGGCATTTGTCGGCCAGCCAGTTCCGTTCCGCTTCGTCCAGGCCGGGCGCCAGTTGCTCGTACACCCGGCGGTGGTAGCCGTTCAGCCAGTCCCGTTCTTCGTTGTTCAGCATCTCGCGCACGATGCCTTGCGTGTCTATGGGGCAGAGGGTGACGGTCTCGAAACGCAAGTATCGTCCGAACATCCCTTCGCCTGCCGGCACGGTGAGCATCAGGTTCTCCGTGCGTATGCCGTGGCTGCCGGCCTTGTAAACGCCCGGTTCGTTCGACGTCAGCATACCTGCCCGGAGGGAGACCGGGTTCTCGTTCATGCGGATGCTCTGCGGGCCTTCGTGCACGTTCAGGAAGTGGCCCACGCCGTGGCCCGTGCCGTGCAGGAAGTTCATGCCGCGTTCCCAGAGCGGGATGCGTGCTAAGATATCCAGTTGCGCGCCCCTTGTCCCTTCGGGGAATACGGCCCGTGCCAGAGCGATGTGCCCTTTCAATATCAGCGTGTAGTCCGTTTTCTCTTCTTCCGTCAGCGGGCCTAAGGCGATGGTGCGCGTGATGTCCGTGGTGCCGTCCAGGTATTGCGCACCCGAGTCGAGCAGCAGGAAACCCTTCGTGCGGAGCGGGGCGTCGGTTTCCGGCGTGGCTTCGTAGTGCACGATGGCGCCGTGTTCGCGGTATCCGGCGATGGTGTCGAAGCTCTCGCCCATGTAGAGTGGCTGCGCGGCACGTAGCTCTTGCAACTTCCGGCTGACGCTGATTTCTGTCTCTCCGCCCTGGGGTACGGCCTTTTCCAGCCATTTCAGGAACTTCACCAGCGCCACCCCGTCGCGTTGCATGGCGCGGCGCAGCCTCTCGATTTCTGTTTCATTGCGCACAGCTTTCAGCAGGGCGACGGGAGAATCGTTGTTGGTTGCGTAGCATCCGGGCGGGATGGAATGGATGAGTTTGTAGTTGCTTTTGCCGAAGTCGATGGAGATGCGCCGGTAGGGTGCCTGTCTTAAGAAATCCCAAAGGCTTTCGTAGGGATGCACCTGCACGCCGCAGCCCGCCAGGTAAGCGGCCACGCCGCTGTCTATCTTCGCGGGGGCGATGAAGAGGTGCGCCTGTTCTTTTTCCACGACCAGGTAACTGATGACCACCGGATTGCAATGTACGTCATTACCCCGGATGTTGAGCACCCAGGCAATCTCATCCAAGGCGGACAACAGCAAGGCGTCGTAGCCTCCTGTCTCCATCTGTTGCCGGAGGACGGCCAGCTTGTCCTCGCAGCTTTGCCCGGCATATTCTACCTTATATATATAGGCTTTCCCGTCGGGCAGGGGCGGGCGTTCCGGCCAGATTTCCCGGAACGGGCGGTCTATTGCCTTCAGCCGGTAGCCGTGTTCCTCCAGGGGGAGGGCCAGTTCGTCGATGAATGCCTGTGAGCAGACCTCCGGGTCGTAGCCGACGGGCAGGGCTTTGTCGGTGTGTGCCATCAGGAAGGCCGGGATGTCCGGCGTCTCGGGCAAACCGGCTTTATACAGGTCGATGCCGCTGCCTTCCAGTTGTCCGGCCGCTTGCAGGAAGTAGCGCGAGTCGGTCCACAGCCCGGCTTCGTCGGTCGTGGCGACCAGCGTGCCTGCCGAGCCGGTGAAGCCCGAAAACCATTCGCGCGCCTGCCAGTGCGGGGCCACGTATTCGCTGATGTGCGGGTCGGTGCTGGGGATGATGAAGGCGGAAACTTGTTCTTTCCGCATCATTCCGCGCAGTTGTTCTATTCGTTTCTTGACGGGATTGTTCATGATGTTTCTGTTAATCGTTCAATTTTCTTCAAAGATACGGCTTTTCGGGCAGTGGCGGGGCGTTTCCGGCAAAAACTTTTTCTGCTTTTCAGGGGAACAAAGCCGGGTTTGGGCCGTACTTTGCTCTTACTTCGCTCTTACCTCGCTCTTGTCTATACGAAAGAGCGAGGTGGCAATCTGGGGGCAGCTTGTCTGCTGCCAGAAACCGGAATGTTACGGATGTGTCATCTTTTTGAAATGCCTCCGCCTTACTTTTGCCAAAGAATTGTGATAGGCATAAAAAGAATACAGTATGTTGAAAAGTAGAGCATTTTGGATGGGCGTCTTGTCGCTGGGTCTCTCTTTGGAGGGCTTCGCGCAGGAGGCTGTGTTTAGCTTTGGCGGCAAAGTAGTCGACCGGGCAGGGAAGGGTATAGCCGGAGTCGTGGTGAACGACGGTATGAGTTTCACGCAGACCGATGCGCAAGGGGCGTGGAGCCTCCGCACGGATACGGCGCGGAGCAAGTTCGTAAGCATCTCCACCCCGGCTGCCTATGTCTTGCCGCAGCAGGACGGGCTGGCCGGCGGCCATTATGTGCCGGTGCGTGCCCTGGCTTTGGCCGGGGGAAAGCACGATTTCGTGCTGGAGAAGCGCCGCCGGGTGTCCGAGCGTTTCTATTTCATTCCTGTGTCCGACCCGCAGGTGCGTAATGAGCGGGATATGAAGCGTTGGCGGCAGGAGACGGTGCCCGACCTGCTGGAGGTCATCGACTCGCTGAAGCAGTCGCGCGAGGTGGTGGGCATGACGTTGGGCGATTTGGTGTTCGACAACATGCCGCTCTTCGACGAATACAAGGCTTCGTTGGAGAATACAGGGGCGGTGTTCTTCCAGTGCATCGGCAATCATGACTTCGACAAGCGTTATCAAGACCTGCACAACATGGCTGTGGGCACTCCTGTCTACGGCGAAATGGTTTACCACCGTTATTTCGGTCCGACGGACTATTCCTTCAACATCGGCAAGGCACACGTCGTGACGATGAAGAACTTAAACTACGTGGGCAACAAGCAATACCTCGAAGCCCTGACGGGCGACCAGATTGCCTGGTTGGAGAAAGACCTGAGCTATGTGCCCAAAGGCAGTTTGGTGTTGCTCAATATGCACGCCGCCGCGTGGAACCACCTGGGTAAGGACGGGAACATCCGCAATGCGGACCGCCTGCAAGAAGCGTTGAAGGATTACAACGTGCATGTCTTCTGCGGGCACACCCATTTCTTCCAGAATGTCGAAGTGGCTTCTAACCTTTACCAGCATAATATCGGCGCCGCCTGCGGGGCATGGTGGGCCGGATGGGTCAACCAGTGTGGCGCGCCCAATGGCTACCTGGTGGTCGACGTGGATGGAGACCAATTGAAGTGGCACTACAAGGCCACCCGGCGCGATTTCTCTTACCAGTTCCGCCTGTATAACAAGGGCGAGTTTCGGAGCCAAAGCCCCTTCGTGGTGGCCAATATCTGGGACTGGGACAACAGTTGCCGCGTGGTGTGGTATCAGGACGAACAGCCCATGGGCGAGATGGAATCGTTTGTGGATGCGGACGAAGAGCGTGCCTCACAGCTGAAGGACCGCAGCCAGGCCGTGAAGACGGGGCACCTGTTCCGTGCCTTGCCCGCCGATGGTGCCCGTCGGGTGCGGGTGGAATGGACGAACCGCTTCGGGGAAGTCTATACGCAGACGGTCGATTTGTAGGAGAACCGTTACGGTAGATAGAAAATAAAGTGCGCGCGATGGTGAGCGTCTTCCCCTTGTAAAAGGCGGAAGGCGCTCTTCTTGTTTTTCTCCAAGGAAAAACGTACCTTTGTCCGGGCATATAATCTTAGGAAACATGGAAATAAGCCAGGAAATAAAAAATAAAATAGCTTATGTCATTGCTGTAATCAGCGAGTTTGCCACGGCACATTCGCTGACCAATGCACAGGCTTACCGCTACTTGGAACGCTTCAAAGGACTTGAGTTTGTGGAGCGTTTCTATAATGTTGAACATACACTTCCGTTTGAGGATGTGGTGGAAGACCTTACTGCCTACTGCCATCGGAAAGGAGGGGCGTTGGTATGATACTGTATCATGGTTCTAACGTGGAAATCGGGCAGATAGATCTTACCATTTCCAAAGTCGGCAAGGATTTCGGATGCGGATTTTATCTTTCGGCAGATAAGGAGCAGGCCCGTGAATTAGCTGAGCGGAAAACCGAACAGTTGGGCGTGGGGACGCCAACGCTGAATGCTTATGAATTTGATATGGATTGTCTGAACGACGCCGGCTTGTGCGTGCTCGAATTTCAATCATACAGTAAGGAGTGGGCGGAGTTCGTGTTGATGAATCGTCGCAATCGTACGCGTATGCCGTCGCATCCTTATGATATTGTTATTGGGCCAATTGCTGATGATGCAGTGGGATATCAGATACGCCGTTTCGTTTCCGGGCTGATTGATATGGATAAGTTCCTGAGTGAATTGAAATACATGAAAGGCCAAACTATGCAATATTTCTTCGGCACAGAGAAAGCCATTCGTTGTTTGATTAAAATAGAGGCATTATGACAAAAGAGAATTTCATGGTGGAGGAAATATCCAAGGATATTGTGCTGCTGCTGATGGAAGAACATGGCATGAGCATGGATGATGCTATGCGTGTACTTTATACGTCGGATACTTACAATCGTTTGTCTGATTTGCGCACAGGGCTTTATTCCCAAAGCACGGCTTATGTCTATGAATACCTCGAGAAAGAGTTGGCTACGGGGAAAATGGCTTGATTGGCCTTTTCTAATTAGAAACTGTGGAATATGATAAATAATGTATGGAATAAAGTGAAAGGCCACCCGCACCTGTCGCAAGGTACGGCCTATGCCATCTTGTTCACGATGGGCACGTGCCACTTGCTGAACGATATGATCCAGTCAGTCATCCCGGCACTGTATCCGCTCCTGAAAGATTCGTTCGGATTTACTTTTGCGCAGATTGGCATCATCACGCTGGTATTCCAGTTGACTTCCTCCATCTTCCAGCCATTCATAGGACTGTATGCCGACCGTCATCCTCAGCCCTATTCCCTTTCACTGGGCATGTGCTTCACGCTTGCAGGCTTGTTGGCCTTGGCTTTTGCGGGCAATTTCCTGCTCATCCTGCTGTCCGTGGCGTTGATAGGTTGCGGCTCTTCGGTGTTCCACCCCGAGGCATCGCGCGTGGCGCAGATGGCTTCGGGCGGACGGAAAAGCCTGGCGCAGTCCATTTTCCAGGTGGGCGGTAACGGGGGTAGTGCCATTGGCCCCCTGTTGGCGGCATTGATAGTCATTCCGTTTGGCCAACATGCTGTGGGGTGGTTTGCGCTGGCCGCCCTGTTGGCTTCGTTCCTGTTGGCGAGGGTGGGCTGTTGGTACAGCCTGATGCTGCGCGACATCAAGGCGCACCGCCGCGAGCGGAAGGTGCTGGCCAGCCCGTTGCCCCGGCGGACAGTGCGCTGGGCGTTGGCCATACTGGTGCTGATGATTTTCTCCAAGTATTTCTTCAATGCCTGCATGACCAGTTATTTCACCTTCTACCTGATGGATAAGTTCTCGCTGACGGTGCAGCAGTCGCAGTATTGCCTCTTCGCCTACTTGGCGGCCTTTGCCATCGGCACGCTGGTAGGGGGCTTCCTGGGTGACCGCTACGGGCGGAAGTATGTCATTCTTTTCTCCATCCTCGGCGCGGCCCCTTTCACGTTGGCCATGCCCTACCTTGGATTGTTCGGCACGTTGGCTATGGCCATCGTCACGGGCTTGGTGATAGCTTCTGCCTTCTCCGCCATTGTGGTCTATGCCACAGACCTGATGCCCGACAAGGTGGGGATGATTGCCGGCATCTTCTTCGGCCTGATGTTCGGCCTGGGCGGCATTGGTTCGGCCTTCTTCGGCTGGCTGGCAGACCTGACGAGCATCGGCTATGTTTTCCATGTCAGCACGTGGCTGCCGCTGTTGGGCGTCGTGGCAGTGTTTTTGCCGGATGTGAGGCCGGCTAAGGTGGACAAATAACTTATGGAAGCGAGAAATAGTATTTGGGTACACTCTTATTTGTCGCCTTGCGGGGAACTGAAACTGGGCTCATGGGGCGACAAATTGTGTCTATGCAACTGGGCAGTGGAGAAGCATCCGGGCCGGGTGGATAGGCGGTTGCAGGAAGGACTGGGCGCAGTGTATGAAGAAGGCTTGTCAGAGGTAGTCCGCAGGGCGATAGGTGAGTTGGACGAGTATTTCCGGGGCGAACGCAAGGTGTTTGATATTCCTTTGCTGTTCGTGGGCACGGATTTCCAGAAAAGAGTTTGGAACCTGCTGGCGGAGATTCCTTACGGACAGACGCTTTCCTATGGGGAGATGGCTGCACGATTGGGGATGCCGAAAGCGGTGCGGGCGGTGGCCAATGCCAACGGTGCCAATGCTATCTCCATCTTTGCTCCTTGCCACCGGGTGATAGGGGCTGACCGTTCACTGACGGGGTACGGCGGCGGGCTGGAGGCGAAGAAATTTCTGCTGGAGTTGGAGCGGGGCGAAAGCTTGTTCAGGGAGAAATGATGCTTCTCTTTTACAGAAAAAATCCCGAAAGTTTTGTAAATAAAGAAAGTATGTGTAATTTTGCCGCTCGAATTTGGCAATTAAACATTTAATCCTAATAATTTTAAACCAAAAACAATGATTGTAGTACCTGTAAAAGAAGGCGAAAACATCGAGAAGGCGCTGAAGAAGTTCAAGCGTAAATTCGAAAAAACCGGTATCGTGAAAGAATTGCGTAACAGACAGCAATTCGACAAACCCTCTGTAATCAAGAGACTTAAGAAAGAACGTGCCATTTACGTACAGAAACTTCAGCAATTAGAGGATTAATAAATCGTAAAATCCTTTGATTTATTGGATTCTTTTTCATACATTCGTTGCATGATTTTAGTGATGTGACGGTATGGACTTGACAGGCTCTTTCCTGGACTATCTGTCGTACGAGCGGAATTATTCGCCGGAGACGGTAAAAGCGTATAAAGAAGACTTGGCGCAGTTCGAGGATTTTTATGCGAAGAAATATGGACGGGAAGGGTTTTCGTTGGCGGAGGTTGATGCACAGGAAGTGCGGGAGTGGGTTTTCATTTTGATGGAGAATCATCTCTCCGTCGCTTCAATCAACCGGAGGCTGAGTACCTTGCGATCTTTTTATAAGTTCTTATTGAAGCGGGGCGTCTGCCAGATTGACCCGATGCGGAAAATTGTAGGGCCGAAAAAGAAAAAACGGTTGCCGGTTTTCGTGAAGGAAAAAGAAATGGACAGGCTGCTGGATGATGTGGGCTTCGGGGAAGGTTTCGAGGCTTGCCGTGACCGCTTGATTATCGAAGTGTTCTATCTGACGGGCGTCCGTTTGTCCGAACTGATAGGGCTGAGGGATGAAGATGTGGATTTCTCTGCATCGCTCCTGAAGGTAACGGGGAAGAGGAACAAGCAGCGCTTGATTCCCTTTGCTGAAGAACTGAGAAAAGATATGCAGGAATATGTCAAGATGCGGAATGAATGTGTAGGGCCGGAGACAAAAGCGTTTTTTGTACGCAAAAACGGTGAACAGTTATCCCGCAGTATCGTTGATACTATTGTGAAACGAAACCTCTCGAAGGTGGTGACGTTGAAAAAACGGTCACCTCACGTGCTGAGGCATACTTTTGCGACCACGATGCTGAACCATGATGCTCAGTTGGGGTCAATCAAGGAATTGCTGGGGCATGAGAGTCTGGCTACGACGGAAGTCTACACGCATACCACTTTCGAGGAACTTAAGAGAATGTATAACCAGGCTCATCCTCGGGCCTAATAAAAAAGGAGGTATGTATGGAAGTAAGAATTCAATCGATTCACTTTGACGCATCCGAGCGTCTTCAGGCTTTTATCCAAAAGAAAGCTTTGAAATTGGAAAGGTTTTACGACGATATAAAGAAAGTGGAGGTGTCATTAAAGGTAGTGAAGCCAGAAACTGCCGAAAACAAGGAAGCAGGTGTTAAAGTGCTGGTACCGAACGGCGAGTTTTACGCAAACAAGGTTTGCGACACGTTTGAAGAAGCAGTGGATTTGTGTCTGGATGCTTTGGAAAAACAGCTGGTGAAATACAAAGAAAAGCAACGAAATAAATAAAATCCCGCTAAAATTTTGTGGGTAAAAAATAAATGCCTAAATTTGCAGCCGTTTCGCAAAGAAACCTTCAACGGAACGGTTGCATTTTTGTGGAATGCCTCTTTAGCTCAGTTGGCCAGAGCACGTGATTTGTAATCTCGGGGTCGTTGGTTCGAATCCGACAAGAGGCTCGGAAAGAATATGGGCAAATACCAGAGTGGCCAAATGGGGCAGACTGTAAATCTGCTGGTTTATACCTTCGGTGGTTCGAATCCATCTTTGCCCACACCCTTGCTGTTATAGCTCAGCGGTAGAGCACTTCCTTGGTAAGGAAGAGGTCCCGGGTTCAAGTCCCGGTAACAGCTCTTGATGATGAAGCTGATTATTAATCAAATAAATAACAAGTAAAGCTATGGCTAAAGAGAAATTCGAACGTACCAAACCCCATGTAAACATTGGTACAATTGGTCACGTAGACCACGGTAAGACGACGTTGACGGCTGCCATCACGACTGTTTTGGCTAAGAAGGGCCTGTCTGAGGTTAAGTCTTTTGATCAGATTGACAACGCTCCCGAAGAAAAGGAGCGTGGTATCACGATCAACACTTCTCACGTTGAATATGAAACCGCAACGCGTCACTATGCACACGTTGACTGCCCGGGACACGCTGACTATGTGAAGAACATGGTAACGGGTGCTGCTCAGATGGACGGTGCTATTATCGTAGTGGCTGCTACTGATGGTCCGATGCCTCAGACTCGTGAACACATTCTGTTGGCTCGCCAGGTGAACGTGCCGAGACTGGTTGTATTTATGAATAAGTGTGACATGGTAGACGACCCCGAAATGTTGGAACTCGTTGAAATGGAAATGCGCGAACTGCTGTCTGCCTACGATTTCGATGGCGACAACACTCCGTTTATCCAAGGTTCTGCTCTGGGCGCATTGAACGGCGTTGAAAAGTGGGAAGAGAAAATCATGGAGTTGATGGATGCTTGCGATACGTGGATTCCTCTGCCTCCGCGTGATATTGATAAGCCTTTCTTGATGCCGGTTGAAGACGTGTTCTCTATCACGGGTCGTGGTACTGTGGCAACTGGCCGTATCGAGGCTGGTATTGTCAAGGTAGGTGACGAAGTTGAAATCCTGGGCTTGGGCGAAGATAAGAAGTCTGTTGTAACAGGCGTCGAAATGTTCCGCAAGCTGTTGGATGAAGGCGAAGCTGGCGATAACGTAGGTCTGCTGTTGCGCGGTATCGACAAGAACGAAATCAAGCGCGGTATGGTGCTCTGCAAGCCCGGTCAGATTAAGCCTCACTCCAAGTTCAAAGCTTCTATCTATGTATTGAAGAAAGAAGAAGGTGGCCGTCATACTCCGTTCCACAACAAGTATCGTCCTCAGTTCTATCTGCGTACGATGGACTGCACGGGTGAAATCTCTCTGCCGGAGGGTGTTGAGATGGTGATGCCGGGCGATAACGTTGAGATCACGGTTACTCTGATTTATCCGGTTGCCTTGAACGTAGGTCTGCGCTTCGCTATTCGTGAGGGCGGCCGTACGGTAGGTTCTGGTCAGATTACAGAAATTCTTGACTAATATCCATAGAGAATCAGTTCCCGGGCTTGGCTGTGGGAACTGATTTCTTCTCATACGGGAGTAGCTCAGTTGGTAGAGCACCGGTCTCCAAAACCGGGTGTCGGGAGTTCGAGCCTCTCCTCCCGTGCTAATATTAATGCAATGAAGAAGATTGTAACATATTTGAAGGAATCTTACGACGAGCTTGTTCATAAAGTGTCGTGGCCTACGTATGCCGAACTGACCAGCAGTGCAGTGGCTGTTTTATATGCTTCCCTGCTGATTGCATTGGTGGTGTTCGTAATGGACTTCTGTTTCCAGCATGTTATGGAGTTTGTGTATCCTCATTAAAAAGTAGTGGTGATGTCTGAGGTAGAAAAGAAATGGTATGTATTGCGTGCCATCAGTGGTAAGGAAGCCAAGGTGAAAGAGTATCTTGATGCTGATATCAGGAACAGCGACCTTGGTGAATATGTGTCTCAGGTGTTGATTCCTACTGAAAAGGTGTACCAGGTTCGCAACGGTAAAAAAGTTGTGAAGGAAAGAAGTTATCTTCCTGGTTACGTTTTGGTAGAAGCTGCTTTGGTGGGTGAGATCCCTCATCGGTTGAGGAATACTCCTAATGTGATAGGCTTTTTGGGCGGGTTGGATAAACCTGTTCCTTTGAGGCAATCGGAAGTCAATCGGATTCTTGGTACTGTCGATGAATTGCAGGATGCCGGTGAGGACATCGGTGTTCCGTTTGTAGTCGGCGAGGCTGTAAAGGTGAATTACGGCCCGTTCAGCGGATTCAGTGGGGTCATTGAGGAAGTGAATACCGAGAAGAAGAAACTGAAGGTCATGGTAAAGATTTTCGGACGGAAAACTCCGTTGGAATTGGGCTTTATGCAAGTTGAGAAAGAATGATGCAGTTGTTACGTTGCATTGTTTCGTCATTAGTGTAATTATAAATCAATTGTAAAATGGCTAAAGAAGTTGCTGGACTTATCAAGTTACAGATTAAAGGAGGCGCTGCAAATCCATCTCCTCCCGTAGGCCCTGCATTGGGTTCGAAGGGTATCAACATCATGGAGTTTTGCAAGCAATTCAACGCCAGGACCCAAGACAAAGCAGGGAAGGTTCTTCCTGTGATTATTACTTATTATGCAGACAAGTCTTTTGACTTTGTCATCAAGACTCCTCCTGTTGCTATCCAACTGCTGGAGTTGACAAAGCAGAAGAGCGGTTCTGCCGAGCCTAATCGTAAGAAGGTCGCTGAGATTACTTGGGACCAGGTTCGTGCGATTGCTCAGGATAAGTTGGTCGATTTGAACTGCTTTACTGTGGAAGCTGCCATGAAAATGGTTGCAGGTACAGCAAGAAGCATGGGTATCACAGTAAAAGGGGAGTTCCCGGTTAATAATCAATAAACTTCAATTAGAATGGGTAAACTGTTGAAGCAGGGAAAGCCTACTCTCTCAAGGAAGCTTCTCAGTTGGTGAAGGATATTACTTACACCAAGTTTGATGCTTCGTTGGATATCGACGTACGTCTGGGTGTTGACCCGCGTAAGGCTAACCAGATGGTAAGAGGCGTCGTGTCTCTTCCTCACGGGACTGGCAAGGTGACGCGTGTGTTGGTATTGTGTACGCCGGATGCTGAAGCTGCTGCCAAAGAAGCTGGCGCTGACTATGTTGGTCTTGACGAGTATATCGAAAAGATCAAAGGTGGATGGACGGATGTTGATGTGATTATCACGATGCCCTCCATCATGGGTAAGATTGGTGCCCTCGGACGTATCCTGGGTCCTCGTGGATTGATGCCTAATCCGAAGAGTGGTACTGTGACAATGGATGTTGCCAAGGCTGTAAAAGAGGTTAAGCAAGGTAAGATAGACTTCAAGGTGGACAAGAGCGGTATCGTTCATACTTCCATCGGTAAGGTTTCGTTCAGTGCGGATCAAATCCGTGATAACGCCAAGGAGTTTATTTCTACGTTGATCAAGTTGAAACCGTCTGCAGCTAAAGGTACTTATATTAAGAGCATTTATCTTTCTAGTACAATGAGTGCGGGTATTAAAATCGACCCGAAGTCAGTGGAAGAAATCTAATAAAACGGACAAATAATGAGAAAGGAAGATAAAAGTAAGATTATTGAGCAGATTGCCGCTACGATAAAGGAATACAGCCATTTCTATTTGGTGGATACGACGGCTATGAATGCTGCTGCTACAAGCGCATTGCGTGCTGCCTGCTTCAAGGCTGACATCAAATTGATGGTGGTGAAGAATACGTTGCTGCACAAGGCTTTGGAAAGCTTGGAAGGTGATTATTCTCCTTTGTATGGCTGCTTGAAGGGTACAACGGCGATGATGTTTTGCAATGTGGCAAACGCACCGGCTAAGTTGCTCAAAGATAAAGCCAAAGAAGGTATTCCGGGCCTGAAGGCTGCTTATGCGGAAGAAGGTTTCTATGTAGGAGCAGACCAATTGGATGCTCTGGTAGCTATCAAGAGTAAGAATGAGGTTATTGCTGAAATTGTTGCTTTGCTGCAATCTCCGGCCAAGAATGTTATTTCTGCTCTGCAATCTGGTGGTAACACCCTTCACGGAGTTCTCAAAACTCTTGGTGAGCGTACGGAGGCTTAACGTCTCTATAAAATCAATGGATTTCATAGGAGGTCCTTATCAATCAAATTATTTAGTATTAAACAATTAAATTCATACAAAAATGGCAGATTTGAAAGCTTTTGCAGAACAATTAGTTAACTTGACAGTAAAAGAAGTTAATGAACTTGCTACAATCTTGAAGGAAGAATATGGTATTGAACCTGCTGCTGCAGCTGTTGCCTGCTGCAGCTGTTGCAGTTGCTGCTGGCCCTGCTGCCGGTGGTGCCGCTGCTGCTGAAGAGAAGACTTCTTTCGATGTAGTTTTGAAGAGTGCTGGTGCAGCTAAACTTCAGGTCGTTAAGGCTGTGAAGGAAGCTTGTGGCCTGGGTCTGAAAGAGGCTAAGGACTTGGTAGACGGTGCTCCTAGCACAGTGAAGGAAGGTTTGGCTAAGGACGAAGCAGAATCACTGAAGAAAACATTGGAAGAAGCTGGAGCTGAAGTTGAACTTAAATAACATTAGCCTGTAAATCAGGTCATACGGTTAAGAACTCTTTGTTGAAAGGGTTCTTAACCTTTTTGTGCATATAGTTAAAATTCACTTCCACAAATCCATTCTCCAAATGTCTTCAAATATTGTAAATCAGAGAGTTAATTTCGCTTCAACAAAAAATCCTCTTGCATATCCGGATTTTCTGGATGTGCAGTTGAAGTCATTTAAAGACTTTTTGCAACTGGATACTCCGCCCGAGAAGCGTAAGAACGAGGGGTTGTATAAAGTATTTGCCGAGAACTTTCCCATTGCCGATACAAGAAATAATTTCGTACTTGAGTTTTTGGATTATTATATTGATCCGCCGCGTTATACCATTGACGAGTGTATAGAGCGGGGGCTTACTTATAGTGTTCCATTGAAGGCTAAGCTGAAATTGTATTGTACCGATCCTGACCACGAGGATTTTGATACGGTGATTCAGGATGTGTTCTTGGGCCCTATCCCATATATGACGGAGAAGGCTACCTTTGTAATTAATGGGGCTGAACGAGTTGTCGTGTCTCAGTTGCACCGCTCGCCGGGTGTCTTCTTCGGGCAAAGTGTACATGCTAATGGAACGAAATTGTATTCTGCGCGTATTATCCCGTTCAAAGGTTCGTGGATAGAATTTGCGACGGACATCAATAACGTGATGTATGCTTACATTGACCGCAAGAAGAAGTTGCCTGTTACAACTTTGTTGAGGGCTATTGGTTTTGAGAATGACAAGGATATTCTTGAGATTTTCAACTTGGCCGAAGAAATCAAGGTCAATAAGACGAATCTGAAGAAGGTTGTTGGACGGAAATTGGCTGCCCGCGTTTTGAAGACGTGGATTGAGGATTTTGTAGATGAGGATACCGGTGAGGTTGTTTCCATTGAACGTAATGAGGTGGTCATTGACCGTGAGACGGTGATCGAGCCGGAGCATATTGATCTGATTCTTGAATCGGGTATTCAGAATATTTTGGTTCATAAAGAGGAACAGAACCAGTCTGATTATTCGATTATTTATAATACGTTGCAGAAAGACCCGAGTAACTCGGAGAAGGAGGCTGTGCTGTATATCTATCGGCAGTTGCGTAATGCTGACCCTGCCGATGATGCAAGTGCGCGTGAGGTGATTAATAACTTGTTCTTCTCGGAAAAGAGGTATGACTTGGGGGATGTGGGTCGTTATCGTATCAACAAGAAGTTGAACTTGACGACCGACATGGAAGTCCGTGTTCTTACGAAAGAGGATATTATCGAGATTATCAAATATCTGATTGAACTTATCAACTCGAAGGCTGTTGTTGATGATATTGACCATTTGAGCAACCGTCGCGTGAGAACTGTGGGCGAACAGTTGTCTAACCAGTTCGCGATTGGCTTGGCGCGTATGTCGCGTACCATTCGCGAGCGTATGAATGTCCGCGACAATGAGGTGTTTACGCCTATTGACTTGATTAATGCAAAGACGATTTCGTCTGTGATTAATTCATTCTTTGGTACTAATGCCCTGTCGCAGTTCATGGACCAGACGAATCCGTTGGCGGAGATTACCCATAAACGCCGTATGTCTGCGTTGGGACCTGGAGGCTTGTCGCGTGACCGTGCAGGCTTTGAGGTGCGAGATGTGCATTATACGCACTATGGCCGTTTGTGCCCTATCGAGACTCCTGAAGGTCCTAATATCGGTTTGATTTCTTCGCTTTGCGTATATGCTAAGATTAATGATCTCGGCTTTATTGAAACTCCGTACCGGAAGGTAGGGGACGGCAAGGTTGATTTGTCGGAAAACGGCCTGGTCTATCTGACGGCAGAGGAAGAGGAAGGCAAGATTATTGCCCAGGGTAATGCTCCGTTGAATGATGACGGTACGTTTATCCGTGATAAAGTAAAGGCTCGCCAGGATGCGGATTATCCTGTGGTTCCGCCGAGTGAGGTGGAATTGATGGATGTTTCGCCGCAGCAGATTGCCTCTATTGCGGCTTCACTGATTCCTTTCCTGGAACACGATGACGCCAACCGTGCTTTGATGGGCTCGAACATGATGCGCCAGGCTGTTCCTTTGTTGAGAAGTGAAGCTCCTATTGTGGGTACGGGCATTGAGCGCCAATTGGCACGCGATTCTCGCACGCAGATAACTGCCGAGGGCGATGGGGTAGTTGATTTCGTGGATGCTACTACTATTCGTATTTTGTATGACCGCACGGAGGAGGAAGAGTTTGTCAGCTTTGAGCCGGCTCTGAAAGAGTATCGGATTCCTAAATGGCGTCGTACAAACCAAAATATGACCATTGACTTGCGCCCGATTTGTGAGAAGGGACAGCGTGTGACAGCAGGGCAGATCTTGACGGAAGGCTATTCGACGGAAGATGGAGAATTGGCCTTGGGCAAGAATTTGCTGGTGGCCTATATGCCTTGGAAAGGTTATAACTATGAGGATGCCATTGTGCTGAATGAACGGGTGGTTCGCGAGGATTTGTTGACTTCGGTGCATGTGGAAGAATTTTCTTTGGAAGTGCGCGAGACCAAACGCGGCATGGAGGAATTGACGTCGGATATTCCTAATGTGAGTGAAGAGGCTACCAAGGATTTGGATGACAATGGTATTGTCCGCGTGGGTGCCCGCATCGAACCGGGAGATATTTTGATTGGTAAGATTACGCCTAAGGGCGAGTCGGATCCTTCGCCCGAGGAGAAGTTGCTGCGCGCTATCTTTGGTGACAAGGCCGGCGACGTGAAGGATGCTTCGTTGAAGGCTTCTCCTTCGTTGAAAGGCGTGGTGATTGGCAAGCGTTTGTTCTCCCGCGTCATTAAGACGAGAAGCTCAAAGATGTCTGACAAGGCTTTGTTGCAGAAACTTGATGAAGAGTTTGAGGACAAAGTGGCTGCTTTGCGGAAAGTCTTGATCAATAAGCTGCTGAAACTGACCGAGAATTATACTTCGGAAGGTGTGAAAGACTACATGGGCACGGATATCATCGCAAAAGGTGCCAAGTTCTCCGCAGCTGATTTCGGTGACTTGGATTTCACGGCTATCCAATTGAGCGGATGGACAAAAGATGAGCATACCAATGCTTTAATCCGCACGTTGGTCATGAACTTCATACGTAAATATAAGGAACAGGATGCTGAACTGAAGCGTAAGAAGTTTGCCATTACTATCGGTGACGAATTGCCCGCCGGCATTATTCAGATGGCCAAGGTGTACATTGCCAAGAAGCGTAAGATTGGCGTTGGCGATAAGATGGCCGGACGTCACGGTAACAAGGGTATCGTGTCACGTGTGGTTCGCCAGGAGGATATGCCTTTCTTGGCAGACGGTACCCCGGTAGATATAGTGTTGAACCCGTTGGGTGTGCCTTCGCGTATGAATATCGGCCAGATTTTTGAAGCTGTATTGGGCAGTGCCGGTAAGAAACTGGGTGTTAAGTTTGCAACTCCGATTTTCG
Source organism: uncultured Bacteroides sp. (assembly GCA_949288585.1). GTDB lineage: Bacteria > Bacteroidota > Bacteroidia > Bacteroidales > Bacteroidaceae > Bacteroides. The sequence continues at coordinate 42,682 of CASEKR010000054.1, forward strand.
ATGGCGCATCATTAGATGACTTGAACGAATGGACGGATAAAGCCGGTCTGCCCCGTTATGGCAAGACGACTCTGTATGACGGTGGCACAGGTGAGGCCTTCGAGCAGCAGGCTACGGTCGGTGTGACTTATATGTTGAAACTGGGTCACATGGTTGAAGACAAGATGCATGCCCGTTCTATTGGCCCGTACTCTTTGATTACGCAGCAGCCGTTGGGTGGTAAAGCCCAGTTTGGTGGCCAGCGTTTCGGTGAGATGGAAGTTTGGGCACTGGAAGCTTTTGGTGCCGCCCATGTTTTGCAGGAAATCCTGACCATTAAATCGGATGATGTTGTGGGACGTTCCAAGGCTTATGAAGCCATTGTAAAGGGTGAACCTATGCCTACGCCGGGTATTCCGGAGTCTCTGAATGTGTTGTTGCACGAATTACAGGGATTGTGCCTGAGCATCAACTTGGAGTAAGGAATAAGGCTGAGAGTACCATTTATTCAATCGTCAATTTTCAATAAACATATAATATGGCTTTTAGAAAAGATAACAAGATAAAGAGTAATTTCTCGAAGATATCCATTGGTTTGGCTTCTCCGGAAGAAATCCTGGAAAATTCGAGTGGTGAAGTTTTAAAGCCTGAAACCATTAACTACCGTACATATAAGCCGGAACGTGACGGTTTGTTCTGCGAACGTATATTCGGTCCTGTTAAGGATTACGAGTGCCATTGCGGAAAGTATAAACGTATCCGTTATAAGGGCATTGTCTGCGACCGTTGTGGCGTAGAAGTGACAGAAAAGAAAGTGCGCCGCGAACGCATGGGCCACATTCAGTTGGTGGTGCCGGTAGCGCATATTTGGTATTTCCGTTCGCTTCCTAATAAGATTGGTTACTTGTTAGGATTGCCTACGAAGAAATTGGATGCTATCATTTATTATGAGCGTTACGTAGTTATCCAGCCAGGTGTGTTGGGTGACGAGGTGGCTAAATATGATTTGCTGGAAGAAGGCGAATATTTGGATTTGTTGGATAAGCTTCCGAAGGACAATCAATTCTTGGAAGATTCAGACCCCAATAAGTTTATTGCCAAGATGGGTGCTGAAGCTATCTATGATTTGTTATCCAACTTGGATCTGGATGCTTTGTCTTACGAATTGCGCCACCGTGCGGGTAGCGATGCTTCGCAACAGCGTAAGAATGAGGCGTTGAAGCGTTTGCAGGTGGTTGAGTCGTTCCGTGCGTCACGTGGCCGCAACAAACCAGAGTGGATGATTGTGCGCATTGTGCCGGTGATTCCTCCCGAGTTGCGCCCGTTGGTTCCGTTGGACGGAGGCCGTTTTGCCACTTCTGACTTGAATGACCTTTATCGCCGTGTCATTATCCGCAATAACCGTTTGAAGAGACTGATTGAAATCAAAGCCCCGGAAGTTATCCTGCGTAATGAAAAACGCATGTTGCAGGAGGCAGTTGATTCGTTGTTCGATAATTCCCGTAAGTCGAGTGCGGTGAAGACGGATGCTAACCGCCCTCTGAAATCCCTTTCGGATAGTTTGAAGGGTAAGCAAGGACGTTTCCGCCAGAACTTGTTGGGTAAGCGTGTTGACTACTCAGCGCGTTCTGTTATTGTGGTAGGCCCGGAATTGAAGATGGGTGAATGTGGTATTCCTAAGTTGATGGCTGCCGAGCTTTACAAGCCTTTCATCATCCGTAAACTGATTGAGCGCGGCATTGTGAAGACTGTGAAGAGTGCCAAGAAAATCGTAGACCGCAAAGAACCTGTTATTTGGGATATCCTGGAGCATGTGATGAAAGGTCATCCGGTGTTGTTGAACCGTGCCCCGACATTGCACCGTTTGGGTATCCAGGCTTTCCAACCGAAGATGATTGAGGGCAAGGCTATCCAGTTGCACCCGTTGGCATGTACGGCGTTCAACGCCGACTTTGACGGTGACCAGATGGCCGTTCACTTACCTCTGAGCAACGAAGCTATTCTGGAAGCGCAGATGTTGATGCTTCAGTCGCACAATATTTTGAATCCGGCCAATGGCGCACCTATCACGGTGCCTGCACAGGATATGGTGCTTGGCTTGTATTATATTACCAAGTTGCGCAAGGGCGCCAAAGGTGAAGGACTTACTTTCTACGGGCCGGAAGAGGCTTTGATTGCTTACAACGAAAGTAAGTGTGACATCCATGCGCCGGTAAGCGTGTTGGTGAATGATGTGGATGAACAGGGAAACATCGTCAAGAAGATGATGCACGATACGTCCGTAGGCCGCGTGATTGTCAATGAAATTGTTCCTGATAAGGCCGGATATATCAATACGATTATATCTAAGAAGTCTTTGCGAGACATCATCAGCCATGTTATCAAGGTGTGTGGTGTCTCTGAAGCGGCCGATTTCTTGGACGGTATCAAGAATTTGGGTTATTACATGGCCTTCAAGGGCGGCTTGTCGTTCAACTTGGGTGATATCATTATCCCCGAAGAGAAAGAGGCATTGGTCCAGAAAGGTTACGATGAGGTGGAACAGGTTATCAACAATTATAACATGGGCTTCATCACCAATAACGAGCGTTACAACCAGGTGATTGATATTTGGACGCACGTTAACTCTGAACTGTCCAATATATTGATGAAGACCATCTCCAATGACGACCAGGGCTTCAACTCCGTGTATATGATGCTGGATTCTGGAGCACGTGGTTCGAAGGAGCAGATCCGTCAGTTGTCCGGTATGCGTGGCTTGATGGCTAAACCTCAGAAAGCTGGTGCCGAAGGTGGTCAGATTATTGAGAACCCGATTCTTTCGAACTTTAAGGAAGGTCTTTCGGTGTTGGAATACTTTATCTCTACACACGGAGCCCGTAAAGGTCTGGCTGATACGGCCTTGAAGACTGCTGATGCCGGATACCTGACCCGCCGTCTGGTGGACGTGTCGCATGACGTGATTGTCAACGAAGAAGACTGCGGTACGCTCCGAGGACTGGTGTGCACGGCGCTGAAGAACAATGACGAGGTGATTGCCACGCTTTACGAACGTATCTTGGGCCGTGTGTCTGTGCATGACATCGTGCATCCCACGACTGGCGAGTTGCTTGTGGCCGGCGGTGAGGAAATAACGGAGGATATTGCTCAGAAAATTGAGGACTCGCCGATTGAGAGTGTCGAAATCCGTTCGGTGCTGACCTGCGAGTCGAAAAAGGGCGTTTGCGCCAAGTGTTATGGTCGCAATCTGGCCACGAGTCGCATGGTGCAGAAGGGTGAAGCTGTTGGCGTCATTGCTGCCCAGTCTATCGGAGAGCCGGGTACGCAGTTGACGTTGCGTACGTTCCACGCCGGTGGTACGGCTGCCAATATTGCAGCCAACGCCAGCATTGTGGCTAAGAACAACGCCCGTCTGGAATTTGAGGAACTCCGCACGGTGGATGTCGTGGACGAGATGGGCGAGGCTGCCAAGGTCGTTGTAGGCCGTCTGGCAGAACTGCGCTTTGTCGACGTGAACACAGACATCGTGTTGTCTACGCACAACGTGCCTTATGGTTCTACACTCTATGCTAACGATGGCGATGTGGTAGAGAAAGGTAAGCTGATTGCCCGTTGGGACCCGTTCAACGCGGTTATCATCACGGAAGCTGCGGGCAAGATTGAATTTGAAGATGTCATTGAGAACGTTACCTATAAAGTGGAGTCGGACGAATCTACCGGCTTGCGCGAAATCATCATTATCGAGTCGAAAGACAAGACGAAGGTGCCGACGGCCCATATTATGACTGAGGATGGCGAATTAATCCGCACGTATAACCTGCCTGTGGGTGGCCACGTTGTTGTGGAAGACAAGCAACTGGTGAAGGCTGGCGATGTGATTGTGAAGATTCCGCGTGCTGTGGGTAAGGCCGGTGATATCACGGGTGGTTTGCCCCGTGTTACGGAATTGTTCGAGGCGCGCAATCCGTCCAACCCAGCTGTTGTGTCGGAAATCGACGGTGAGGTCACCATGGGCAAGGTGAAACGTGGTAACCGCGAAATCGTTGTTACTTCAAAGGCTGGTGACGTGAAGAAGTACTTGGTGCCCTTGTCCAAGCAGATCCTGGTTCAGGAGAACGACTATGTGCGTGCCGGTACACCTTTGTCCGACGGTGCCATCACGCCGGCCGACATCTTGGCCATCAAAGGCCCCACGGCTGTGCAGGAGTACATTGTTAACGAGGTGCAGGACGTTTACCGCCTGCAGGGTGTGAAGATCAACGACAAGCATTTTGAGATTATCGTGCGCCAGATGATGCGCAAGGTTGAAATCAACGAGCCGGGCGATACCCGCTTCCTGGAGCAACAAGTGGTGGACAAACTGGAGTTCATGGAAGAGAACGACCGCATCTGGGGCAAGAAAGTGGTGGTAGACGCTGGTGACTCGCAGACGTTGCAACCGGGACAGATTGTGACAGCCCGCAAGCTGCGCGACGAGAACTCCATGCTGAAGCGCCGCGACCTGAAACCTGTGGAAGTGCGCGATGCAGTGCCTGCCACCTCCACGCAGATTCTCCAGGGTATCACCCGTGCTGCCTTGCAGACGTCGAGCTTCATGTCGGCTGCGTCGTTCCAGGAGACAACAAAGGTCCTGAACGAGGCTGCCATCAACGGCAAGGTCGACAAGTTGGAAGGCATGAAGGAGAATGTTATTTGCGGCCACTTGATTCCTGCCGGTACCGGGCAGCGTGAGTTCGACAAGCTCATCGTCGGTTCGAAGGAAGAATACGACCGTATGCTGGCTAATAAGAAGACAGTGCTTGATTTTGCCATGGCCGACGGTGAGAAGGCCGAGGAAGATTGACCCTGATACATCTATAAACAACGAAGGGGGATGACTCTATGGGCGGAAGCCTAGGGGCATCCCCTTTTTTGTCTGGAGCCTGGGCTTCTTTGCCGGCCGTCTGCTTTTCCGTGCCGGGAATTTCTTCCATCCGACTGAAACGGTGTTTCGTCCGTAGCGTGGGCGAGCCGCTTGTGCGGCGGGGATGGGGGTGCAAGGAACTGAGGTTCCCATAGGGGACATGGAAGTTTCGTGGAGAAGGGTGGGCGGCAACGCGCAGGAGAGAAAATGCAAAAAACAGGTGAATCCTGTGTCGGCAAGCGTGAATTGTGTATCTTTGCCGTTGACAATTATTAAATGCGAAGTAAATCATGGAAAAGAAAGAGAATGGCAACGGACAGTTGCAAATAGAGTTGAAAGAGGAAGTCGGTTTGGGCACGTATGCGAACTTGGCTATCATCACCCACTCCAGTTCGGAGTTCATATTGGATTTCGCGCGCGTGTTGCCTGGCGTGCCGAAGCATCCAGTGGTGTCGCGCGTGGTGCTGTGTCCCGAGCAGGCCAAGCGTCTGTTGCGTGCGCTGGAGGACAACGTCGGCAAGTATGAACGTGCCTTCGGTCCCATTCCCATCCCGGAAGAGAACGCGCTGTCCTTTCCCAACGTGACGGGTGAGGCCTGAGTAGTGCGAGGGGAGGATTTGCCGCTCCGGGAGGGTGAATCTGGACTGCCTTGTCAAAAAAATATTTGTAGTGCATTGATTATTCAAAACTTATTCGTAACTTTGCAGCCCGAAAAAGTGTACAGTTAGGAAAATATATAAATTAACATATAATTAAAAACAGTTAAAATGCCTACAATTCAGCAATTAGTAAGGAAGGGCCGCGAGGTATTGGTAGATAAGAGTAAGTCTCCTGCCTTGGATTCATGCCCTCAGAGACGCGGCGTTTGCGTGAGAGTGTACACAACCACTCCGAAAAAACCGAATTCGGCTATGCGTAAGGTAGCCCGTGTGCGTTTGACCAATGGCAAGGAGGTGAACTCCTATATTCCGGGTGAAGGTCACAATCTGCAAGAACACTCTATCGTGTTGGTGCGCGGCGGTCGTGTGAAAGATCTTCCTGGCGTGCGTTACCACATTGTGCGCGGCACGTTGGATACTGCCGGTGTGGCTGGCCGCACGCAGAGACGTTCTAAATACGGTGCCAAACGTCCGAAACCGGGTCAGGCCGCTCCCGCCAAGAAGAAATAAGAAATAAACAGGCGGGCTAAGTAAAGAAAGACAATAAACCGAAAGTAAAACCATTACGTTTCAGTTTACTTGGAGATGTGTACGGTTGAGTAAATTTCCCGGTGGGGAAGTTGAAGACGACAGAGGCAAGCAACCAAGAATGAAACAAATTCTTAAACAAAAATGAGAAAAGCAAAACCGAAGAAACGCGTTATCCTGCCGGATCCCGTGTTCAATGATGTGAAGGTTTCCAAGTTTGTGAACCACTTGATGTACGATGGTAAGAAGAACACCTCTTATGAGATTTTCTATGCAGCCTTGGAAACGGTGAAGAACAAAATGCAGAACGAAGAAAAGAGTCCGCTTGAAATCTGGAAGAAGGCTCTTGACAACGTGACTCCCCAAGTGGAGGTGAAGTCCCGTCGCGTAGGTGGCGCCACGTTTCAGGTTCCGACCGAAATCCGTCCCGAGCGTAAGGAGTCTGTGTCCATGAAGAATTTGATCAACTTTGCTCGCAAACGTGGTGGTAAGTCGATGGCTGACAAACTGGCAGCAGAAATCATGGATGCTTATAACGAACAAGGTGGTGCCTTCAAACGCAAGGAAGATATGCATCGTATGGCTGAAGCCAACCGTGCGTTTGCCCACTTCCGCTTCTGATTGTTCCGGTTGTTATCTTGAAGAATGACGAAACTTATTTAAGAAAAGGATTATAAATGGCAAAGCAAGATTTACATTTGACGCGTAATATCGGTATCATGGCTCACATCGATGCCGGTAAGACTACAACTTCTGAACGTATCCTGTTCTATACGGGCTTGACGCACAAGATTGGTGAGGTGCATGACGGTGCCGCCACGATGGACTGGATGGAGCAGGAGCAAGAACGTGGTATTACGATTACCTCTGCTGCTACGACGACTTACTGGAACTACGACGGTCATAAATATAAAATCAATTTGATTGACACTCCGGGGCACGTGGACTTTACGGCCGAGGTGGAGCGTTCGTTGCGCGTACTGGACGGTGCCGTGGCTACTTACTGTGCTGTGGGCGGCGTTGAACCTCAGTCTGAAACCGTGTGGCGCCAGGCTGATAAATACAACGTTCCTCGTATTGGGTATGTGAACAAGATGGATCGTTCGGGTGCTGACTTCTTCGAAGTGCTCCGCCAGATGAAGGAAATCCTGGGAGCCAACCCTTGTGCCGTTGTAATCCCCATTGGTGCTGAGGAAAACTTCAAAGGCGTTGTCGACCTGATTAAAATGAAAGCCATTCTGTGGCATGATGAGACGATGGGCGCAGACTACGATGTCGAAGAAATTCCCGCCAACTTGGTGGACGAAGCTGAAGAGTGGAGAGGCAAAATGCTCGAAACCGTGGCTGAGTTTGACGATGCGCTGATGGAGAAATACTTCGACGATCCCTCTACCATCACGGAAGAGGAAATTCTTCGCGCCCTGCGTGCCGGCACGTTGAAGATGGAAATCGTGCCCATGCTGTGCGGATCTTCGTTTAAGAACAAGGGCGTGCAGACTTTGCTTGACTATGTTTGTGCCTTCTTGCCCTCCCCGCTGGATACCCCGAATATCGTGGGTACCAACCCCAATACGGGCGCTGAAGAAGATCGCAAGCCGGATGAGGAAGAGAAGACCGCAGCCTTGGCCTTCAAGATTGCCACCGACCCCTATGTCGGTCGTCTGACTTTCTTCCGCGTATATTCCGGTAAAGTAGAGGCTGGTTCTTATATCTACAACACCCGCTCGGGCAAGAAGGAACGCGTTTCCCGCTTGTTCCAGATGCACTCCAATAAGCAGAATCCCGTAGAAGTGATTTCTGCCGGTGATATCGGCGCAGGTGTTGGTTTCAAGGATATCCGCACGGGTGACACACTTTGTGACGAGACTGCCCCGATTGTACTCGAGTCTATGGACTTCCCCGAACCTGTTATCGGTATTGCTGTTGAGCCCAAGACCCAGAAAGATATGGACAAACTTTCTAACGGTTTGGCCAAACTGGCTGAAGAAGACCCGACCTTCACGGTACGCACGGACGAGCAGACCGGCCAGACGGTTATCTCGGGTATGGGCGAGCTTCACCTCGACATCATCATTGATCGCCTGAAGCGTGAGTTCAAGGTTGAGTGTAACCAAGGTAAACCCCAGGTTAACTATAAGGAGGCCATCACGAAGACTGTCAACCTGCGTGAGGTTTACAAGAAACAGTCCGGTGGTCGCGGTAAGTTCGCCGACATCATCGTGAATGTTGGTCCCGTGGACGAAGACTTCAAGGAAGGTGGCTTGCAGTTCATCAATGAAGTGACGGGCGGTAACATCCCGAAAGAGTTCATTCCTTCCGTTCAGAAGGGTTTTCAGACGGCTATGAAGAATGGCGTACTGGCCGGCTTCCCGATGGACAGTCTGAAGGTGACATTGCTCGACGGTTCGTTCCACCCCGTAGACTCTGACCAACTTTCGTTCGAAATCTGTGCCATCCAGGCCTATAAGAATGCTTGTGCCAAGGCTGGCCCCGTGTTGATGGAGCCCATTATGAAATTGGAAGTCGTTACTCCGGAAGAAAACATGGGTGATGTCATTGGTGACTTGAATAAGCGCCGTGGCCAAGTCGAAGGTATGGAATCCAGCCGCTCCGGTGCCCGTATCGTCAAGGCCATGGTTCCTTTGGCTGAGATGTTTGGTTACGTGACGGCTTTGCGTACCATCACTTCCGGTCGCGCTACTTCTTCGATGACCTATGACCACCATGCACAGGTGTCTACTTCTATCGCCAAATCTGTGCTGGAAGAAGTTAAAGGTCGCGTAGATTTGCTTTAATAAAGAACAAACCGAGCCCGCAGGTTAGCGAATGACTCTTAACCTGCGGCGCTCTTTGTCATTATAATTGTTTAATTAAAAATAGAAATGAGTCAGAAGATTAGAATCAAATTGAAATCTTACGACCACAACTTGGTGGACAAGTCGGCCGAAAAGATTGTTAGAACGGTGAAAACCACGGGGGCCATTGTTAGCGGTCCTATCCCTCTGCCTACGCACAAGCGTATTTTTACAGTAAACCGTTCGACTTTCGTTAACAAAAAGTCGCGTGAACAGTTCGAACTCTCTTCTTACAAGAGACTGATTGACATTTACAGCTCGACGGCTAAGACTGTTGACGCGCTGATGAAGTTGGAATTGCCCAGCGGTGTGGAAGTAGAAATCAAAGTGTAAAAGTGAATTAAAAAATTAGTGAAATGCCAGGATTATTAGGAAAAAAAATCGGAATGACATCCGTTTTCAGTGCCGAGGGTAAGAATGTACCATGCACTGTTATCGAAGCAGGTC
>CASEKR010000055.1 GCA_949288585.1 uncultured Bacteroides sp.
TATATGCAGCGGTGCAATCTCGTTGGCTTCTGTCGCTGACTGGTAACCGGGCTTATGCTAATCGGTCTCACCCCCTGAAGCAACTCTCGCGTTTCGTTTATCATAGAGTATCCTCCGACTGGCACTCCCTCTACGCATTGATTCATCGGAATGGGATAACCCTCCCACGATAGTTAGGCAAACTCACTTTTCTTTTTCAAGAAAGAGCACCACCAAAGTCATGGCTTGCCACAAATGCATTGCGCAATACAAAAGTACAATATTATTCTATAAATCAGATATAAATGGAGTATATTTGAGTTTATTTAACCGCCAAGTATCATCATATTCACAACTTATTTCAATGAGTATGTTATCGGATTGCACGGAGTATCACAGAAGTTCTGTGCGTAAACGCAACCAACTCAAACCGTTTGTTTACGCATTGTTTACGCAGACAAAGAAAAAAGCACTTGCGATTTCTCGTAAGTGCTTGATTCTTAAAGTGGACCAGCCAGGGCTTGAACCTGGGACCTCCAGATTATGAGTCTGTTGCTCTAACCAACTGAGCTACAAGTCCGGTGCGTCCCCTATGCGGGATAGCGGGGACAAAAGTAGTGCTTTTCCCTGACTTCTGCAAGCATTGGGAGGAGTTTTTTTGTGTCAGGACTTATACTTGCGGCGCGGGTTCTTGGGGAACCACCCCTTGCGGACGCGCTCCTCCTGCTCGAAGATTTCCTTGACTGTCCAGAAGGAAGAGAAAGCAAAGACGCCCAGCAGGGAGGACCAGAAAAGGTCGGCCACACAGACGGAAGCGGCCACGGCTCCGATGCCCAGCAGCAGGAACACCCACCAGCAGCGGGTGCCCCAATGGTATTCGGCTTTGACCACAACGGGGTGGAACAGGCCGATGATGAGGAACGTACAGATGCCGATGACCAGCCCGCCCACGCGGTATTCCGTCAGTATCTCCATAGGCTCATTCCGGGCAGATGGGCACTTCTTTCTTGATGCTTTGCTCCAGCGAAATGAGGGTTTCGGTGGAGATGACGCCCGGAATCTCCTGCATCTTGCTGTTGAGCAGTTCCATCAGATGCTCGTTGTCACGCGCATAGAGTTTGGCCAGCATGGTGTAGGGGCCGGTGGTGAAGTGGCATTCCACGACTTCGGGGATTTTCTTCATCTCGGCCACGACGGCCTTGTACATAGAGCCTTTTTCGAGCTTAATGCCCACGTAGGTACAGGTGCGGTAGCCCAGCGACTTGGGGTTGACGTGGTATCCGGAACCAATGATGACGCCCAAGTCAATCAAGCGCTGCACGCGCTGGTGGATGGCTGCGCGCGACACGCCGCATTCAGCCGCCACATCTTTAAACGGGATACGGGCGTTCTGCGAGATAATCTCGAGAATTTGCCGGTCGAGGTTGTCTATTTTTTCCATGATGTTTGGTATAAGATATAAACGATTGTCAAATAGTAAGCAAATATAAGGCTTTATTTTAATTTATCTATGCGAAGTGAAGAAAAAATGCGGAAAAGGCAAAAAAAATGGGCAGAACCCATGCTTTTGCAGCATTTGTCCTGCCCATTCCTGCGCGCGGAACGGTGCGCGGGCAAGCCGGTTGTTTACTTCTTCGGCTTTTCGATGCCCACCAGTTCCACTTCGAAAATCAATGTGGAGAAAGGTTTGATTTTACCCGACTGGCGCGAGCCGTAGGCCAGGTCGTAGGGGATGTAGAGTTCCCACTTCGAGCCGACAGGCATCATGGTCAGGGCTTCACCCCATCCTTTGATGACTTGCTTGGGCGAGAACGTGGCGGGTTTGCTCTTGCCGTTCTTGTCCTTGCGCTTGTAGGAGCTGTCGAACTCGGTGCCGTCGATGAGCGTGCCTTTGTAGTTCACTTGCACGCGGTTCGAGTCGGCGGGGATGACGCCGGTTCCTTTGGTGATGATTTTATACTGCAAGCCGCTGGGCGTCACTTGCACGCCTTCTTTCGTCTTGTTCTCGGCCAGGAATTTCTCGCCGGCTTCCTTGTTGTCGGCAAACTCTACGGCCAATGCCTTTTCGCGGATGGCCTCCATCTCGCTGCGCATGTAGGTTTCGGCCACCAGTTGCGACATGACGTCTTCGCGGTGCAGCGTTCCGGCCACGAATCCGGCCAGCATGTTCTCGCGGCTCAGCGTCTGCGTAGAGTCGTTGCCGAAGATTTGGCGCGTGAAACCTTCCACCCATTGCTTGCTGACCATGTTGCCCACTTGCAGGCCGACCACGTAGGCCACTTCCTTGGGTTCGGTCATCCCTGCGCCCTGGTTGAAGCCTTTGATAAATTCGGACATCATCGTCGAGTCGATGCCTTGCTGGCTGAGGAATTGCTCCAGGCCTTGCGTGCGCGCCATGCCGATGGCGTAGGACAGCGAGTCTACATTGTTTTCGAGGTTTGCCTTCGGGCTTTGCGCCGTGCAGGAGGCGAGGCCGGCAGCGATGGCTGCGACGGCGAAGATAGATAACTTTTTCATGTTGCTTTTCGTATTTTTATTGATTATGATTTGATTACTTTCAGTAGTTCCACTTCAAACACCAGTGTGCTGTGCGGTGGGATGAGTTCGCCGGCTCCCTGCGCGCCGTAGGCCAGTTCGCTGGGGATGTAGAGTTTCCACTTGGCGCCTTCGGGCATCAGTTGCAGGGCTTCCACCCAGCCGGGGATGACCTGGCCGACGCCGAACGTGGCGGGCTGCCCGCGACGGACGGAACTGTCGAACAGGGTGCCGTCCACCAGCGTGCCCTCGTAGTGGCACTGCACGCGGTCGGCCAGCGTGGCGCGCGGGGCGTCGGGGTTGCCCGGCACGAGCACCTCGTACTGCAGCCCGCTGGGCAGGGTCACCACCTCGGGGCGTTGCTTGTTCTGCTCCAGCAGTTGCTTGCCCTTCTCGATGTTCTCGGCGTTGACTTTCTTCTCGAGTTCTTCAAAATACTTGTTCACAATCTCCCGGGCCTCGGCGTGGCTGATGGCGGTCTCGTTGCCGTCCAACACGTCTTTCACAGCCTGGGCGAAATCTTCGACCACCAGGCCGCGCGCGCCCATGCCCCAAAGGTTCTGGCCTATTCCCAGGCCGATGGCGTAACTGAATTTATCCATGTTCTTGTTTTAGTCTGCCGGCGGGATTCGCTTTGCAACCAGCCGGTTGTAGTTTTGCAAGGCGCAAAAGTACGCTTTTTCTTCGGATGGGCCTGCTTTTGCTAAATTAAAAAATCTTAGCATGAACAAAAAACGTCCAACGCGCGCGGGCTTCCCGCCTTTTTTGCCCGCCCTCCGCTTGCCATTCCGGAAAGAATCCGTAGCTTTGCGAAGAAAGAACTTTAACCTTCGTTAGCTGATGAACGCCAGACTATCCCTTCTCCTGCTCTGCCTCTGGGCCGCAGTGTCCGCACAGGCAACCAACGACACGCTCTTCGTGCACACCCCTTCCACACCCATCCTGCTGGACCGGGCGGACAACGAGTGGATGTATCTCCGCATCGCGGCCAATGACACCCGCCGGCTGGACCGCGTGCAGGTCTGTTTCGGCGACGCGACGGATCCGGGCGAGGTGGAGAGCGTCAAGCTGTACTACGGCGGCACGGACCGCATCCGCCAGCGGCCGGCCGACTTCTTCCGCCCGGTCTCCTACATCCCCCTGCACACTCCCGGACAGACGCGCGCGGCATCGCCCTCGTATTCTGTGCTGAAGGACGAAGTCCGGCATCCGGGCCGCGAGGTGGGGCTGGAGGCAAGGCAAGACCTCTTCCCCGGCACGAACTACTTCTGGGTGAGCGTGCGGATGAAGCCCACGGCCCGGCTGACCGCGCGGCTCACCGCCACCCTGGCAGGGGCGCAGGCTGACGGGCGGAGAATCCCGGTGGAAGACACGACGCCGGGCGTGACGCGACGCATGGGCATCGGCGTGCGCCACGCGGGCGACGACGGGGCGGCCGCCTACCGCATACCGGGCATCGCCACGACGCCCCGGGGCACGCTGCTGGCCGTCTACGACGTGCGCCGCAACAGCAGCGTCGACCTGCAAGAGGACATCGAAATAGGCCTGAGCCGCAGCACCGACGGCGGACGGACGTGGGAGAAGATGCGCCTGCCCCTGAGCTTCGGCGAACAGGGCGGCCTGCCCCGCGCACAGAACGGCGTGGGAGACCCGGCCATCCTCGTCGACCACACGACGGGCACCGCATGGATTATGGCAGCCTGGACGCACGGCATGGGCAACGCCCGCGCCTGGAACCAGTCGCGCCCGGGCATGGAAGCGGAAGAGACGGGGCAACTGGTGCTGGCGCGAAGCGACGACGACGGCCGCACGTGGTCGGCGCCCATCAACATCACCCGCCAGGTGAAAGACCCCGCATGGCACTTCCTGCTGCAAGGCCCCGGACGGGGCATCTGCACGGCGGACGGCACGCTGGTCTTCGCCGGGCAGTTCATCGCCGCCGACCGCACGCCCCACGCCTGCCTCATCTACAGCCGCGACCACGGACGGACGTGGCACATCAGCCAACCCGCCCGCAGCAACACGACCGAAGCGCAGGTGGCAGAGGTCAGCCCCGGCGTGCTGATGCTGAACATGCGCGACAACCGGGGCGGCAGCCGCGCCGTCTGCACCACTACCGACCTGGGACAGACCTGGAGCGAGCATCCCTCGTCGCGCAAAGCCTTGCAAGAACCGGTCTGCATGGCCAGCCTGCTGCACGTGCGCGCCGAGGACAACGCCACGGGGCGCGACCTCCTGCTCTTCTCCAACCCCGACAGCCCGAAACGCCGCCACCGCATCACCCTAAAGGCGAGCACCGACGGCGGACTGACCTGGCCCGCCACGCAGCAGGTTCTCCTGGACGAAGGGGAAAGCTGGGGCTACTCGTGCCTCACGATGATAGACCGCGAGACGGTGGGCATCCTCTACGAGAGCAGCACGGCGCACATCGTCTTCCAGGCCATCCCGCTGCGGGATATCCTGCGCGACTGACCCGCCCCTACTCCACCGGCACTTCATCCCCGCCGGCCCAACCGACGCGCACGTCGAAACGCCCCTCCGAGATTCGCCCGCCGCTGAACGTGCCGCTGAACACGAAGCCATCGCGGCGGCTGATGGAGGCGCTTCGGGCATCAGCGCGAGGTCTATACTTTTGTCCTCCTCGCACGAGACGGCCACAAGGAGGCAGGATGTCAAGAAAAGAGATTTCAGGATTTTTATTGTAAATCAGATAGATAGTTTTCGTACTAAGTTTGCTTGCACCGTCCGCACTCGGGACATGCGCCTTGCGCACTCGGAACACGCACCGTCCGCACTCGAAGCACGGGCGGAGTGCGCCGGACGGAAACGTCAAAAAATCAGAAACGCCAGGCCAGTCCGGCTTGCAGGGACAATTGCCCGCAAAATGCAAAGAAAAGATAAATACTGCGCAGGAGGCCGAACAAAAAACCGCAGAAAGCGTAACTTTGTAGAAGAAAGGAAGCAAGCACCCCTCAGACCTGCTTGCCCTTTCTTTTGTACTGTCATTCTGAGTGGAGCGCAGCGGAATCGAAGAATCTCCCGAAGAGAATGAAAGGCATCAGGGAGATGTTTCGACTCCGCTGCGCTACGCTCAACATGACAGCGAAGGAAGTTTCGACAAACCCTTAAATATTCATCATATGAAAAAGAACCTTGTCATCCTGACCGGCGCGGGCATGAGCGCCGAAAGCGGCATCAGCACCTTCCGCGACGCGGGCGGATTGTGGGAACAGTATCCCGTGGAACAAGTGGCCACGCCCGAAGGCTACGCGCGCAACCCGGAACTGGTCATCCGCTTCTACAACGAGCGGCGCAAGCAACTGCTCGACGTGCAGCCCAACGAAGGCCACATCGGACTGGCCGCGCTGGAGAAAGACTTCAACGTGACCGTCGTCACGCAGAACGTAGACAACCTGCACGAACGCGCCGGCAGCACGCACGTCATCCACCTGCACGGCGAACTGACCAAGGTCTGCTCCAGCCGCGACCCCTACAACCCGCACTTCATCAAGGAACTGAAACCCGAGGAGTACGAAGTGCACATGGGCGACCTGGCCGGCGACGGCAGCCAGTTGCGCCCGTTCATCGTGTGGTTTGGCGAAGCCGTTCCCGAGATTGAGACCGCCATCCGGTACGTCGAGAAGGCCGACATCTTCGTCATCATCGGCACCTCGCTCAACGTCTACCCGGCAGCCGGACTGCTCTACTACGTGCCCGACGGAGCCGAAGTCTACCTCATCGACCCCAAGCCCGTCGACGCGCACTCCGACCGCCCCATCCATGTCATCCGGAAGGGGGCGTCGGAAGGCGTCAAGGAGTTGCGGGGATTACTCGTTCCGTAGTCAGCGCGTGATCAGCGTGAAGCGCAAGAGGACGGGCTTGTCGCCGACGTACGGCCCGCCCCAGTCGGTCTGGTCGCCGTTGAGCACGCGGATCATCCGGAACTCGCCGTCTTCATAATACCCTTCTTCCACGCGGAGGTACTGCCAGGGCTTCCCGGCATCCTTCCCCGCAGGGCGGAAAGTAAAGCGGCAGTGGGTGCCCACGGCCAGGAACTCGTTGTCGCCCAGCTTTACCAACAGGGCTTTCCCGTCGGCCGGGCGCGAATCGGCGTCCGGTTGCGGAACAACCGGTTTCCCGATGCCGAATTGGAGCACGGCTTCCCACCGGCCCAGGTCGATGCAGCGTTCGCTTTCTTTTTCCAACTCGACGGCAGTGAAGATGCGTCCTTCGAAGCCCCAGCGGGCCAGTTGACGGGCCATCGGCGCCAAGAGCTTGTACTCCGCTGCGATGGCATCGTGCTGGCGGACGGCCACCTTCGCGGGATTGTCGATGCCGAAGGGGGAATAGCCGATGCCTTTGCCGATGATTTCATACAAATACTTCACGCGGTTGCTGCTCGTTTCGGGCACCAAGAGGGCGTTGTCCGGACGGGCGTAAAGTTCGAGGACTTTCAGCACCGGTTCGTCGCCCTGCAAGTAGATGTCGGGAGCCAGCAGGCAGAGGGACGGGGCGGCCGCTTTCCAGATGGGAATCACGTTATCCGTGGGGCCGCCGCTCTCGTAGTTGGTGGCCGGCGGATTGCCGAACGGCCAGCGCAACGCCACGTTGACATACATCGGCAGGGGATAAACCGCCCGGCCTGCGGCCGCCACGTATTCGATGTACGAAGCCACGGACCAGGCGTGGAAGTATTCGTCCGCCCGCTCGCCGAAGACTTCGCTCCACGTGCCTTTGGAATGGGGTTGGCGGAACAGCCGCTCCGCCTCCTCTGAATAGTCGCGCACGCTACCCCAGGTGCCCGGCTCGTTCTCCACTTGCACCATGATGACCGTGCGCTGCGGGTCGGCTTTCTTCAGATGGCGCATCAGTGCCGCGAAGGCTTTCGAGTCGGCCTCCCTTGTGGCCAAGGCGTGCGGCGAGGGAGAGTCGACAGGCTTCCCGTCCTTGCCCACTACGTTAGGATACTTCTTGGGCTGCCGCTTCATCCAGGCGGGCATGTAGTGGTTGCTGCCGTTCTTCCACGTGGCAAACCAGAGGAGGACGAGCCGCACGTCGCGCTCGCGGGCCTGCTCCAGCAGCAAATCGACCATCGAAAAGTCATACGTGCCCTCTTCGGGTTCTATTTGTTCCCAGTAGACCGGTATCTCCAGCGTGTTGGCATTCATTTCTTCTATCACCTGCCACACGCCGGGCAGCATCGCAGGCCAGGTGGAGGAGTTGTCCGACTGCCCGCCCAGAATCAGGTAGGGTTCGCCGTCCACCAGCAGGGCATGGCGTCCGTCTTTCGTTACCAAACGGGGAATGGGGTTCTCTTTCTCCTGCGCTTGCAGGACGCTTCCGGCCATCAGGGCCGTCAAAGCCAATGCGCAGACCGCGCACTTTCTCAGCAAAGACTGTTTCATGATAAAGATAAGTTTAGAATGTTAGGGCAGCCGCCTCAACGGGGCAGGACGAAGCCATCGCCCGGCAAGCACGGCAACCGATGCAAAGATAAAGGGAAAAAGCGTGCAGACAGGGACAGGAATGTTTCAAAGAAAGGCATGGTTTGTTGCCAAGTTTCACCTCTTCAGCAACAGCCGCACGACAAACCAGGCGTGGTGCAGCACGGTACAAAGAAAACCGTAATGGCGGCACATGATGCGGAACCGTTCCAAGAGCGAGGCGCGGCGGTTGGCGGTGGTCAGTCCTTCGTCCAAGTAGTCGATGACCACCAAGTGCGAGTTGTGCAAGGTATTCGCCTTCTTCATCACGCGGATGCACCAGTCGAAGTCGGCCGAGAAGCGGTAGCGCAGGTCGTAAGGCTCCACCAGGTCGCGCCGCGCGAAGAAAGCCTGGTGGCAGACCAGCATCCCCCGGCGGAAGCTCCTCCACGTCAGCTTCTCGGGGGCGGACAGGCGGCGTTTGCGCACGAAATGGCCTTCGGCGTCCACTAAGTCTGTCTCGCCGTAGATGACGCCCGGCAGCGTGTCGTGCGGCGCGAGCGAATGGACAATCTGTTGCAGGGTGTCGTCCTCGTGGAAGCTGTCGCCGGCGTTGAGGAAGCAAAGGTAGTCGCCCGTAGCCAGGGCGATGCCCTTGTTCATGGCGTCGTACAGCCCCCGGTCAGGCTCGCTGACCACGCGGGCGATGCGGTCGCGGTAGCGGTGGACGATGCCCATCGTGCCGTCTGTCGACGCGCCGTCCACGATGATGTACTCCACGTGGTGGTAGGTCTGCGCGATGACGCTCTGGATGGTGTCTTCCAGCACGGCGGCGGCGTTGTAGGTGACGGTGATGACGCTGAAGACAGGGGTAGGACGGTTGTGCATGGCGGCAGGGTATCAGAGTTTGTTATAGAGGTCGATGAAGCGGCGGGAAACGGTGTCTTCGGAATAATAGGCCACCGCCTTGCGCCAAGCCTGCTCCGCCAGCCCCTGGTAGCCCGGGTCGGTCAGTATCCAGTAGATGCCGTTGGCCAGGTCGTCGGCCGAGCGGTAGGCGGCTACATAGCCATTATGCAGATGGTCTATCATCTCCGGGATTCCCCCGACGTGGAAACCCACGCAGGGCGTGCCGCAGGCCATCGCCTCCATGACGGTGTTGGGCAAGTTCTCTTCCAGCGAAGGGGTAACAAAGAGGTCGACGGCATTGTAGATGTCTACCAGGCGATGGTCGTCGCGCACGAAATCCAGCGGATAGGTGGGAAAGGGAAGCATCTCCTTCAATTGCTCCGAATACTTGCCGAAGGTCACGACGCCCAGCGTCTCCCGCAGTTCGGGATGCCGTTCGGCCAGGAGGCGGCAGGCCTCCACCAAATAGTCGATGCCCTTACGCTTGTCCGTAATCTTCACCGAGCCGAACAGCATCAGCTTCTTGTCCTGCGGCAGGCGGCACTTGTCGCGCGCGGCGGCCTGGTCGTGCGGTTTGAACAGGTTGATATTGATGGGATTGGGAATGACGGTGACGGGCTGCCCGGCCAAGAGCGTGCTCTTCCGCGCCTGGTCGTACAGCCACTGGCTGGGCGCAACGAAGTGGATGCGCCGATGGGCGTACAGGGAACGCTTCTTCACGAACGTGCGGTAAGCCAGGTCGTGCTCGCGGCGGCCGCCGTCAATGTAAGGGCAGTTGTGGCACTCCGTGCGGTAGTGCTCGCAATCCCGGGCGTGGTGGCAGACGCCGGTACACGGCCACATGTCGTGCATGGTCCACACCACGGGCTTGCCCGAAGCGAGGATTTTCCCTATATCACGCAAGGAAAGCATGCCCTGGTTGACCCAGTGCAGGTGGATGACGTCGGCCTGCTGGAACTCAGGCAAAGAAGTAATGTCCGTGCCCGTGTTGGCAATGTCCACGGCGAAGAGGTTGCGTTTGCGGAAACCGTTGGCCATCCAGATGACGATGCGCTCCCACACGAACTTCCACACCAAGAGCCAACTGCGCTTCAGGGGCACGACGGTGATTTGGCCAGTCTGCTTGTCGCGCACCAGCAGTTTGGCTTTGATGCCGTGGTTCTTCAGCGCCTCCATCAGGCGGCCAGCCGCGATGGAGGCGCCGCCCATGCGCTCGGATGTATTGATCAGTAGGACTCTCATATCGTCGATGCTCTGGTTTCCGCCTGCAAAAGTACGCTTTTTCCGGGGAAGAAAGGAATCTTCGGGGCAGAAAAAAAGAGCGCGCCCCCACTCCACATCCCGGAGAGAAAGGCCGCCCTCCCCACCTGTCCTTACTTCATAAAGACGAAGTACACCGCCAGAATCAGGCAGACGAACGCCGCCAGGTGGTTCCAGTGCAACGCCTCGCCCCTGAAGAACAGCGTGGTGAAGACCGTAAAGATGATGAGCGTGACGACCTCCTGGATGACCTTCAGCTGCATGAGCGAGAACGGCCCGCCGTTGCCCGCGAAGCCGATGCGGTTGGCCGGAATCTGGCACGAATACTCGAACAGCGCGATGCCCCACGACAGGAGGATGACGGCAAACAGCGGCCAATGGGTAGTGACTTTCATCTCCTGCAACTTCAGGTGCCCGTACCAGGCGAAGGTCATGAAGATGTTGGAGACGATGAGCAGAAGGATGGTGTAGAATGCTTTCATATCTAAATCTTTTTTGATGAATTACGCCCGTATTCCACTTATGCTCAGCGCTTAGTGTCGTTATAGTTCCCAGCGGGCGAGGGCATAGGCGGGCAAAGCGGTTGCAAAGATACGGAATTTATTCTGCAAATTAGCCGCCTATATTTAGACTCTTTCGTAGGATATCGTTCAGGCTATACTAGCAGATAAATATCTTATTGGGCGTTAATCTTTTTTTAATACCCTCATTGGGGAGATTTGTGATGAAGTTGTTACTTTTGTAAAAAAGGTAAATAAGTATGAAGTATCAATCATTAAAGACACTGAGAGTTCTTGGGGTAGTTTTATGTTTTATCTTGTCTGTGGCAGCGTGCTCGGATGAGAATGAACCTACCCCGGTTCCCGAACCTCCTGCATCGGAAGTTGAAGTCAATGTAGTGAATATTGATTGGGAGAAAACCCAACTGACCAATTATAATGAAAGTAGTGGTCGCATGACCTTACATTTTGATGGCGAGTTACCTCAGTGGGAGGAAGGGCGGTCGCTGATGGTGGTAGCCACTGAACGTGTCACCGCCATTCGCCGTGTCATGAAGGTTGCCGGACAAGACGGGCAGAACGTCACGCTGGAAACTCAACGGGCTTCAATGGCCGACCTCTTCCCCGGGAAGAGTATCCGGCTGGCTTTTGAAGAGGGTGGGCAGGCTTTAACTGCGGCTACCCGCACAACCGACGGCGCTTTGCTGCCTGTCGAGGTCGAGGTAATGACGGCTGACGGTTATCGCACCGTCTATGATGCGGAGCGTGGTACACGGGCCGATGCGGGCGATTATGCCGATTTGGCCATTAACCAGACTTTCTTTTCTGTTCGGGTGGATACTTGCGAGATGGCGCTTGACTCTTTGGGCGATTGGACGCCCGTCGTGGAAAATTTCTTGTTCGAGATGGGGTTGTATGGGCAGTTCCAATTTGATTTTGGCACTGTCGAGAAACAAATCACCCCTAACCTGACCGTGCCAGTAGGCACCTTGCTGACTTGTTTTTACATGGTGCGGGGAGATGCTGCTTTGGATATACGGATACGGCAGGAACTGCAGCGAGAATATGTCCGCAATCTCGACCGGACTCTGCGTCCCCGGCTGACACCAACCCTGCGCTTCCGCTTCATGGCGGGCAGCATTCCGGTGTATATCGTGGTTGATTCCAGCCTTGAAATCGAAGGGGGCTTGGAAGCTGCCGGTACGATAAAGGCTACCTATGGCTTGCAGGGAAAGATGAAGACAGGTTTTGCTGTCTCTTGGGCTAAAGATAATGGCTTCAAACCCCAGTTGCAGACCACCTCGCCTTTTGAACTCGATTTTTATAAGCCGACGTTGGAAGTGGAAGGCCATTGTGAACTCCAGGCCTCCATCTATCCGCACATTGATATTCGTTTCTATGACTTCGTTGGTGTCGGTCTTGAGTTTAAGCCTTATGTAGCCAATTCACTCAAGGGTAAAGCGATGCTCGAACTAGGTGGGGAACATTACGCCAGTCTGACCGATTCGCTTTCGGTGGGCATGGATTTGGAATCCGAAATGTCCCTTGAGTTTCTCGGTGTCCCGGTTTACTCCAGACCTGTCCCGGAAGGTGGGGTTAACCTGTTTGACCGCCTGCTTTTTGCTGCGCCCGCCTACTTAGAAGCCCGCAATCCGGAGCCGGGAACCGTCGGTGGAAAGCCTATTCAGTTAGACTATGATGTGTATGACTTTAACGTTCTAGCCGAGGGGAACTATGTACCGTCCAGCTTTGGCTTGGTGCGTTTCCGCACAGATCGCGGCACGGTCAGCACGTCTTACGCCTGGCCACTGAACGGGCAAGTGTCCGTAGAGTGGACGCCAGCCTGCGGTGAAGACCACCTGTATGCCGAGCTGCTGGATGGGGATGGAAACGTCATGTCGGGCGATACCATTAAGCATGAAGACGAACTTGGTCTGATAGGATATTGGAAGATGTATAAGTATCATTATGCAGAGTATGCTGGAGCTACGGCCGATGCGCTTGTGTATGAAGAGTGGGACACGGAAGACCCCAATAATGAGTTCTTTGACTTGCGTTTTGAAGAGGGAGACGTCTATTATGACATAGATCCGTATGGTACAGACTCCTCGGCTGGGCAGTATTGGTACGATGAGGAGAAACTGCTTATATTAGACACAGACACAGAACATCCGGAGCCATTGATTATTTTGCAGTTGGATAATGATGAGTTGGTGCTTACTACTACGCGGGATAAAGAGGAACCTTATAGTCAAGAGACATTTTATTTCAAACGGTTGCAAGAGTAAACGTGGAACGTAGCAGGCGTTGCCACACTGTACCCATCATCAAGCAGGTCATGCCGGTGTAGAGGATGAAGACGTACCCTTTGGCAGTTCGGGTTCAACTACTGCTGCGGGGAGGACGACACGCCTGTGAATGCCGTTTGTCCCAATTGCCATTGTGGAAGCTCCACCCGCCATAACGAGTCTGGCGGCGCCCAAGACGATGGTTTCGCTGCGATAGTAGCATCAGTAATCTTTCCTCCCCACTCTGACGGGTTAAAGCGGATCTGTAACTGGCGGAAAGAGTACTCGGTGAGGGTGAAGAGGGTGGTGCTGCCCGTGTCGAACAGAGTTTCATGCATGGTCAGTTTCCCCACCTGCACTTCAATGTACGCACTCCGTATTCTCCCCATTTCATCGGTACGGCGTATTCTTTTCATTGCTTTGGGCTGCTTGCGGCTTTCCAAGAGAATCACGTATCCCGCAGGTGTCGATGGTCAGTATCAGTCCTTGCAGGGCATCGTTTCCGAGGAATCCTTCCGTGTCCAGACATTGCCACACCGTTCCCTCCAGCGGCAAGGGCATCACATCCAGCGGGTGGATTTGCCGGTTTCCTATCTGTAGGTTGTTGAAGCGGAATATCGGTTGATGGGTGATGTGTCCGGCGACGTCCATGGTTCGGAGGCTGTCCGGCTGTGCATTGGCTTCATTCAAAAGATGCGTACCCACCATCGAACGGGTCATGCCTGTGTCGAGGATGAAGTTGTGTTCCTGTCCGTCTATTTGCACGGGGATGACGAGCAGGCCGTGGGCGAGGCGGAGGGGGATAGTGTCAGAGGAATGTGCCGCATAGGATTTCCCGCCTATGATGCAGCATAGAAAGAGCAGAAGTAAGAATCTCATGGCTTCTTAGATTTATATTTTTGCTTGGGATGATTGGGAATATCAGGATACAGTCTTTCGAGCTTTTGTTCCTCTATCATCCGTGGGATAATCTTATTGTTTAAATAGCGCACGTTTCTCCCCACAGCGTTAGCAATCTCTTCCAAGAAAAGATAGTCCGTTGCCACGCTGCATATCAATGCTGTTATTTCTTCGTAAGAAAGGCGTTTCTTTTTGAGATTGCTTGCAACATTAGCCTCTGAGCTTGCAACATTAGCCTCTGAGCTTGCAACATTAGCCCCTGAGCTTGCAACATTAGCCCCTGAGCTTGCAACATTTTCGGATGATTGCATGTTGACTTGGTAGATTGTCCCTCTTCCTTTCCCTTCTGAGATTAGAAATCCGTCGGTGCACAATGTGCGTAGCATGGCAGTTATGTCCGAAGGGTGCATATTCAGCAGATGTTGCAAGCGGTCGTTATTAGTAGAATCCTCTACGAGGCAAGTGGCCAAGACCAACAAGGCCTCTTGCCTTAGGCTGTTGATACGTTCTGAGCCAAATGCTTGAATCAATGCTTTATGGATATCTTCTGGGAACAAACTTACCAAGGGGAGCGTCAGTTCCACCTTATCCGGTCTGTTCAACTCTTTCACGTAAGGAGAAGCCCAATCGGCCGAGCGCCAACCTTGCATAATCTTGTTTACACCGCTGCCGGCCTTTTCTGAAAAGCCTATCATCGTGAACATTTTCTGCAAAGATTTATTGCGGCACACGCTTTCTCCGCCTGCATAATACTGATTCCGGCTAACCAGCAAAGTGCCAGGGTTACGGAACAAGAGCCTGTTCTTGTATTGCTCTATGACGATATTCCCCTTTTCAGAGTAGTCACAATGAATCAAGGTGTTGACCAGTGCTTCACGCAAAGCCACATGCGTAGGCAGGTCATCCTGACGTATGCCATGTTCTAATCGGAAAGGCTTTGGCAAAATAGCCACTAACCGGGTGTATACTCTTCTGTAGAATTGGAACAGATTGGCTTCCCAAGTTCCATCCGGGCAGATGCGGTCAGACCAACGGGACATGCTTTCATCGCCCAGGTATTCTCTGAAATCAGGGAAATAATCAGGCGCACAAGTCGGATCGGTGATGCTTTCCGTTTTTCCAAACATCAGCATCCCCGCCAATGTAAACCCTTCCATGTTCTGTTCCCTGTCTTTACGGTATCCTCCTAACTTCTCCAATAGTTCTATGTCACTTAAAGCCAGCCAAGGATGAGCCGGTTGTCGTGAGGTGAAATATTGGCGATATTGCTTTAAGGACAATGCGTCTATGTCGTCTATCGAATAATTAGTCAATATGCGCGAGTCCTGTGGATGGGCATCATTCGCATCGGCAAGCATTCTCCTTACTTCTTCATTGGTGCACTTATAATCTCCTTCGTTGTTACGCTTGTAGGTATGTCCGCGAAAGGGATTGCCGGTGCAATACACAGGGCGTTGCGAGCGATTGGCTCGGGGGACATGAATCAACAGCAATTTCTTTCCTTCATACTCCCCTTCTACAACATCTTTGTCTACCAGCAAATTGTAGCTGACACAATCCGGATTATTCACGTCGTTCCAAAACTGTTTCTTGTATTGTTGCAGTTGCTCCGATGTCAAGCCCTCAATGTGCAGGCACTCATTCTTTTCACGTATGCCTAATACGATGATGCCACCATCAGTATTGGCAAACGCGGAATAGGTTTCCCATAAGCTTTTGGGAAAGCCTCCGGACGCCGCCTTGAATTCCAGATCTACAGATTCGCTGTGCGCAACAATGGAATTGATGTATTCAGCGACGTCCCATTCGGATATATCATGGTTATTGTTCATTGTACAGGCTATTATTCTTCTTAAAACATTTTCCTCACCCGTTCAATCCCCGCCACCAGCGCATCCACTTCCTGCTTTGTGTTGTACAGCCCGAAGGAGGCGCGCACCGTCCCTTCGATGCCGAGGCGCGTCATCAGCGGCTGGGCGCAGTGATGGCCCGTGCGGACGGCGATGCCGAGGCGGTCCAGCAGGGTGCCCATGTCAAAGTGGTGGATATCCCCTACCAAGAAGGAGATGACGCCGCCCCGCTCCTTGGCCTCGCCGAAGATACGCATGCCGGGGATTTCGCAGAGACGGCGGAGGGCATAGTTCGTCAGTTCGTGCTCGTAGGCGGCGATGGCGTCCATGCCGAGGGCGGAGACGTAGTCCAATGCCTTGGCCAGGCCGGTGGTGCCGATGTAGTCCGGCGTGCCTGCCTCGAACTTGAAGGGCAGTTCGTTGAAGGTGGTCCGCTCGAACGAGACGTGCTGTATCATCTCGCCACCGCCTTGGTAGGGGGGCAACTTATCCAACCAGTCTTCCTTGCCGTAGAGCACGCCGACGCCGGTGGGGCCGTAGACCTTGTGCCCGGAGAAGACGTAGAAGTCGGCATCCAGCTCGCGCACGTCGACGGGCATGTGGGGGATGCTCTGCGCGCCGTCCACCAGCACGGGGACGCCGTGGGCGTGGGCGGTACGTATCATCTCCTTGACGGGGTTGACCGTGCCCAGCACGTTGCTGACGTGGGCGATGCTGACGAGCTTCGTCTTGGAGGAGAAGAGTTTCTCATATTCATCCAACAAGAGGTTGCCCTCGTCGTCCATGGGGATGACGCGGAGGACGATGCCTCTTTGCATGGCCTGCAGTTGCCAGGGGACGATGTTGCTGTGGTGCTCCATGGTGGAGACGATGACCTCGTCGCCCGCCTGCATCTGCGAGGGGCAGAAGGTGGCGGCCAGGAGGTTGATGCTTTCCGTGGTGCCACGGGTGAAGACTATCTCCGCCGCCGAGCGGGCGCCTATGAACCGACGGACGGTCTCGCGGCTGGCCTCGTGCAGTTCCGTGGCCTGCTGAGAGAGGAAGTGCACGCCCCGGTGGACGTTGGCGTTGGTGTTGTAATATTCGTTGGTGATGGCCTCGACTACTTGGCGGGGTTTCTGGGTGGTGGCGCCGTTGTCCAGGTAGACCAAGGGCTTGCCGTAGACGGTGCGGCCCAGGATGGGGAAGTCGGCGCGTATTTGTTGGATGTCGTACATAGTTCCTTCTCTTAATTGTATTCAGCGGGACAAAGATACAGCCTTTTGCCCAATTATGTGCCGCGATGTTTGGCTTTTCCAATCTTTAGGCCTATCTTTGCGGCGATAACGCATAGTATTAACCCATTAAACGACCTATCATCATGAAACAAGCCTTGCGTTTTACCCCCCCCATTTAAGAAATATTAACACACTATTCTTCCTCTCCCTACTCCTTCTCTCCTGCTCGCAGGACGACACAGAGAGTAGCCAGCCCCTCCCTCCGGACGAATACCCCATGGCCTTCACCGCCGCAGGCATCAGCCTCGACGCGACGCAGACCCGCGCCACGACGGACAACAACTGGCAGGGCGTCGCGCAGGTGGCCGTGCAGGTGGACGGCAAAGTGAAGCCCTACGACGTCCAGCCATCGGCCGACTTCCTGACCGCCACCCTCACATCCCAAGACCCTTTCTACTGGCAAAGCACCGCGCCCATCGAGGTCGCCACGTGGTATCCCTATGCAGAGGAGATGCCGGACGTGGTAGTGCGTGCCGACCAGTCGGACAGGACGGCCTATGACGCCAGCGACTACATCAGCGCAAAGAACACCGTGCAGTTCGGCCAGGCGGCCAACCTGCGGTTCACGCATCGCACGGCGAAGGTGGTGGTCGCCCTCCTGCCGGGCAACGACATGACCACCGGAGAATTGGCCAACGCCCAGGTCACCCTCGAAAACGTGACGACGGGCAACGCGGCCGACGGCAGCAGCCTTATTCCTTATAACAACAGCACCGCCCTGCTGCCCGCGCAGACCATCCAGGCCGGGTTGCCCTTCATTCAGGTCAAACTGGCGGAAGACGCCAAGTATTCCTACAAGCCCGACGCGGCGCAGACGCTCGAGGCGGGCAAGCAATATACATACACCATCACGGTCAACAAGACCAGCGTCAGCCTCTCCGGCACGGCCATCTCCAACTGGGAGCAGAAGGAAGTCGGGGGCGAGGCATGGCCGGAACCCCAACCCGTGCCCGACGACGCGCAGGAGATTGACCTAAGCAGCGGGGCGCAAAGCATCAATCAGGATGGCAACTACGTGGTGCGCGGGCAGGCAGCGAATGCACTGACTATCACCGGGGGAAGCCCGACTATCTATCTGGAAGATGCCAACATCAATGTTAGCGATGGTCCTGCTATAAACATCACAGACGGAACGCCTACCATACATGTTATTGGCGAAGGCAATTCCGTATCTTCCGGTAATAACACCGGTATCGCCGTGTCCGGCGGAGCAACCGTGACGATAACGGGCAGCAGCACGGCGGACGTGCTGACCGCAAAGGGAGGTACTTCCGGTGGAGCCGGTAGCAATAGTACAGCTGGGGCAGGCATCGGTTCACCCATAGGGGGAATGCAAGGTGGGAATATCATCATTCGTAATGTGACGATACATGCCACAGGCGGAGAAATTAGCAGTAACACAGGTGGTGCGGGCATTGGCTCGTCCAGTAACGGCACTTGCGGTGACATTATGATAGCAAATGCGGTGATTTTTGCTACTGGCGGAGACTATGCCGCAGCTATAGGCATGGGATGCAACTCGTATAACGACAATTTTCCAGCTGCTTCTATCGGGGCTATTACAATCACTAACTCCGATATCACGGCAAGTGGCGGATATGCTGCTGCGGCAATCGGTTTTTCCGCTTGTTATACGCAAGGGGGAGCAGCCACTTATTGTTCCGGAAAAATAACCATTACGACTGATGATTTGGATAAATTCTTATCCTGTTTGACACTGGATCAAGGTTATCTGGGGGATAGGATTGCAGCAAAAAAAATAGGAAAAGGACAACAGTGGCCTTTTACTCCTTCTACATTCCGGAATACTGATAATACAGCCGAGTGGGAAGGCGTGGTCATCAACGGAACGGCCTATCCGGACGGGGTAAATTAAAGTCCCCTGCACCTCCGCCTCAGCGAGGTCCGAATCGCTACAGTAGCGAAGGTCGAATCGCCACAGTAGTGACGATGGCTTCACCACAGTAGTGACAACAAGCCCGTCACAGTAGTGACGACGATGCTGTCACAATAGTGAAGGCGAGACACCCGCCGGGACGGAAAAGGACACCTAATTGCAGGAATCGCACAATATTTTATGAATCATATACTTATATGATATAAGCGAGATAATCAACCCGATTGTTTAATCATTAAAAAAAGGAGGTACACATGGCTTTCAAGTATTCCTTAGTGGAGAGGAGAAGCAAACCCAGCGACCCCGACTCGGAGAAGCAGTGGTACGGCACCCCGCAGAGCAGCACCTCGCTGAGCGGCAAGGAGATGACCCGCGCGGCCACGAAGAACACCACCACCGCCCCCATCGAACTGGAGGCGTCGCTGGACCTGCTGGCAGACTTCGTCCCCGAGCAACTGCTGCAGGGACACACGGTGGTCATCCCCGGACTGGGCTACTTTCGCCTGACGTTCAAGAGCAAAGGCGCGGCGACGGTGGAGGACTTCGACCCTAAGGAGATGTTCTACGACGTGCGCCCGGTGTTCGTGCCCGACAAGGCGTTTCGCAAGCGCGTCCAGAACAACATCGTCTTCGAGGACGGCGGCGTGACAAAGGACGGCGTGAGCTACCGCACCCGAGCCGACTACCTGCTGCAAACGGGCGGCTCCACCCCGGGCACTGGCGGCAACGACGACGACAGCGGGCAGGGCACGTTCGGATGACGCGCGCCAAGATGCATGGAAACAGGCAGAGGGTGTGTCGGAATGAGTTTTGACTATCGTTTTGAATGACAGTTTGATAGCAACGCTCATTTTCGACACGCCCTCTCTGCGTAGTAGCCCTTTACTTTGGTTTGATAAAGCCGATAGGGTTGCGCGGCTTCTCGGCTTGCCTCCTCTGCGCTTGTAGCTCGGCAAGGGTCTGGTTGATGAGTTCCAGTTGCATGCGGGTATCTTCGTTGATGTCGTTCTGGTCGGTGAAGACTTCTTCAAGATAGTCCTTCAATTCTTTTACCTCATTCTGTAATTGCACGAATTGTGTCGCAGAAGGGAGGTTTATTATTTGCCGGACAGCCACAAAAGCTCGCATAATACCCATGTTGACCTGAATAGCCGCTTTGGAATTCAGCACACTGCTGAGCATGGCTACTCCCAATTCAGTAAACGCGTAAGGATTACGCCTTAGTCCCATCTTAATGGAATTGGACATCACAATTTGTGATTTCCAATCAGCCGTTTCCTCATCTGTCAGTTGAAACATGAAATCTTCAGGGAAACGTTCCATGTTACGTTTGACAGCTTGGTTCAACGCACGGGTTTCCACTCCATACATAGTTGCCAAATCACGGTCGAGCATCACCTTCTGCCCGCGTATCTCATATATCTTTCTTTGTATCAGTTCTAACTGGTCCATCATGGGAATCCTTTTTCGTTAGGGCACATTTACCTGCACTTCACGCTGCAATCCCTGCACTTCCCCAGTTCTCCCCTGAAACGTTTCTCCACCAGCAGGTGCAGACGGTCACGCAACGCATCGAGGCGGATGGTGTCCACCACTTCGTTGACGAAGGCAAACATCAGCAACAGGCGGGCTTCGTGCAGGGGGATGCCGCGCTGACGCATGTAGAACAGGGCCTGGTCGTCCAACTGTCCCACCGTAGCGCCGTGGCTGCACTTCACGTCGTCGGCATAAATCTCCAGTTGGGGCTGGGTGTACATGCGGGCGTCGCGGGTGGCGCAGAGATTGCGGTTGGTCTGGCGGGCATCGGTATGCTGCGCGCCGGGACGGACGAGGATAAGTCCGGCAAAGGCACCCGTGGCCTGCTCGTCGAGGACATATTTATAGAGTTCGTTGGAGCGGCACGAGGGCACGGCGTGGTCGATGACGGTGCGGTTGTCCACGTGCTGGTTCTTGTCGGCGATGGCCATGCCGCACATGTTGAGTTCGGCTTGCTCGCCGGCCAGGAGGACACGGGTGGTGTTGCGGGTGGTGCCGCAGGTCAGCGTCATGCCGTTCAGCAGGACGTTGCTGCCCGCTTCCTGACGGACATAAAGGTTACTGAAACGGGTGTTGCCCGTATGCGTTTCCTCCAGTTCGTAAAGGTCGAACACGGCGTTGCGCCCCACAAATACTTCGATGACCTGCGTGGCCAGGAAGTTTACATCGTCCATGGCATGGTCGCACATCAGCAGGCGGGCCTGGGCACCGTCCTCCAGCACGATGAGCACGCGGCGGTTCACCAGCAGGGGCACATCGCTGCGCAGGATATTTATCAGTTGGATGGGTTTCTCCACCGCCACGTCCTTCGGGATGTATATCAGCAATCCGTCTTGCGCGAAGGCGGTGTTGAAGGCTGTAAGGGCGTCGTTGGACGTGTCGGCCAGGGTGCCAAGGTAACGGCCTACAAGCTCGGCATGGTCGCGGAAGTTGCCGATGATGACGCCGTTATCAGCTACGAGTGACGAGCTACGAGCAACGAGTTCCTTCTCCTCTTTCCCTTTTTCTTTTTCCTTACCCGTAGCCCGTAGCTCGTAGCTCGTAGCTGAATAAAAGGTATCGTTCACCATGAAATAGAGGGCGGTGCTCATGTTGGGCACGTCGCACTTGAACACTTCGTAGGGATTGACGGGGAAGGCCAGCCGCTTGAAGTTCATGCCATAGTCCGGTTCGAAGCACTTGGCCACGTCGGTGTATTTATAGGCTTCTTCCTTGCGGGTGGGGAAACCCAGCCGCTCGAAGTCGGCGAAGGCACGGGCACGCAGGCGGTTCAGCGGCTCGGCGCTGTGATTGCGCAGCAGAGCCTCCGCCTGGGCGTATAGGTCAATGTATTGTTGTTCGGGTCTCATAATCTATTAATTTTTAGGCGCAGATGCTGTCTGTCATGTTGAGCGGAGCCCGTAGGGCGTAGTCGAAACATCTCCCGATGGAAACGGAATTAAAGGAGATCCTTCGACTCCGCTTTGCTACGCTCAGGATGACAGATACCATCCGCGTAATCCGCGCCTAATTAATCATTCATTTACCTCCTTCTTTATCCAATCAAATCCGCGCTGCTCAATCTCTGTCGCCAGTTCCGGTCCGCCGGTCTTGACGATGCGTCCGCCGAGGAGCACGTGCACCGTGTCCGGCTTCAGATAATCCAGCAGGCGCTGGTAGTGCGTGATGACAAGGGCGGACGTCTGCGGCGTGCGGAGTTTGTTGAAGCCTTCGGCCACGATGCGCAAGGCGTCCACGTCCAGGCCGGAGTCCGTCTCGTCGAGGATGGCGAAAGTAGGCTCCAGCATGGCCATTTGGAAGATTTCATTGCGCTTCTTCTCGCCGCCGCTGAAGCCCTCGTTGACGGAGCGGTTGGCCAGCTTGCTGTCAAGCTCTACGATGGCGCGCTTCTCGCGCATTAGTTTGAGAAACTCCGAGGCACTGAGGGCGGGCTGGTGGCGGTACTTGCGCTGCTCGTTGACAGCGGTGCGCATGAAGTTCACCATGGACACGCCGGGGATTTCCACCGGTGTCTGGAAGGACAGGAACAGCCCCTCGTGCGCCCGGTCTTCGGGCGAAAGGGCCAGCAGGTCCTTGCCGTTGAAGGTCACCGTTCCGCGTGTCACTTCATAAGCGGGATGGCCCACCAGTACGTTGCTCAGCGTGCTCTTGCCCGCGCCGTTCTGTCCCATCAGGGCATGCACTTCGCCGTCGCGGATGGTAAGGTTGATGCCCCGCAGTATTTCTTTGCCATTGATGCTGGCATGAAGGTCTTTGATTTCTAACATAAGTATCTACTAAATTTTTCGTTTGCAAAGCGCAAAGATAGTGATTTATATGCGTATTCCGAGATAAATGCTTAACTTTGTGCCATTCAAACTAATAAAGGAGGAAGAGCAATGAATGCCGCCCAATCCTCCGCCACCTGATGAACTAACTATATTATTAACCCATAAACCCAGAAACAGTATGAAACCAAACGCAAGGGGCCGATTTACCCCCCCCATTTTTAAGAAAGTTTAACTTACTACCCCTCCTCGCCTTGTTCATCACTGCCTGCACGCAGGACGACAACGGAGCACAACCCCTGCCCGACGGGCAATACCCCATGACCTTCACCGCCGCAGGCATTGCCCTCAGCGTGGAGACCAAGGCCACGACGGACAACAACTGGCAAGGCGTACAGACCGTGGCCGTGCTGGTGGACGGCGAGATGAAGCCCTACACCGTCAACCCCTCCGGCGACTACCAGACAGCCACCCTCACCTCCGACAACCCCTTCTACTGGCAAAACACCGCCCCCATCCAAGTCTCCGCCTGGTGGCCCTACACCGAAGGCAGCACGGACATGCCCGACGTGGTGGTGCAGGCCGACCAAAGTAACGAAGACAACTTCCACCAGAGCGACTACATCAGCGCAGAGAACCAGACGGTGGAGTTCGGCGGCACGCAGACCCTCCAGTTCACCCACCGCACCGCCAAGGTGATAGTGGAACCCCTTGAGCCGGGCAACGGCATGACCGACACCGAACTCCAGGGAGCCACCGTCGCCCTCGTAGGCGTCTCCACCGGCAACGCCGACAATGCCACCGTCACCCCCTACGCCGACGGCACCGACCTCCTCGCCCTGCTGCCCGGACAGCAGATACCGGCCGACGAGCCTTTCATCCGAATCTCCCTCGCCAACGGCACCACCTACTCCTACAAGCCCGACGAGGCCATCACCCTGCAAGCGGGCTACCAATACACCTACACCATCACCGTCAACAAGACCGGCCTCGGCATGAGCACCGTCGCCGTCTCCAACTGGGGCAACGGCGCCGAGATTGCGGGCGAGGCCGAGCCTGTCATCGACTTTACCGTGGCCGCCGACGGCTCCTACACCGTCTACACCGCCGCCGGGCTGGATGCCTGGGCCGATGCCGTAAGGAATGGCAAAGGGAATGCCAACTGCACGCTGGCCAACGACATAGACTACGGGGGCAAGACATGGGGCGGCACCGGCACTTCACCATACGCCGGCACCTTCGACGGCGGGGGCAACACCCTCAGCAACATGCTTATCCCGGCATCAGTTGGAGGACTGGTTTCAACTCTCAGTGGAACGGTGCAAAACCTGGTGCTGGACGGCGTGGAACTGCAAACTGCTGCCAGCTATCACGGCCTCCTTGCCGGAACCAACATTGGAACCATTGCCGGATGCACCGTCCTGTCTTCCTGCAAGATTATTTGCAATGAAGTTAGAAATGCCGTTGGATATATAGGCGGCATAGCAGGAAACAATAACGGGCAGATAACCCGCTGCCATGCGGAATGCAGCTTCGAAGGCAGTAGCTTTGGGGATGATTTTGGCGGCATAGCAGGTACGAACGATGGCCCGATAACGGCCTCCTCTTACAAAGGAAGTTATAATGTGACCGACGGCCCCTTTACACATGCAGGGAGCCTGATAGGACAATCCGAAAATAGCTATGCCACCGCCTGCTGGACGTCCGTCACGCTCGGTTCCTCAGCCACGATGAAGGGCATGATAGGCACTTTTACGAACGAAAGCGACAACCCCCACACCCACACCTTCACCGCCTGCTACTGGGAGGGCGACGGCGTCACGGACTTCGGCTTCGGAACGCAAGTGGCCGACGGCAATTGGGCGGACGCCATCGATGAGATGAACAAGGCCCTTGGCGCAGACTTCGGTTGGCACTACGTGGCCGGCGAGGACGGCCTCCCCGTGCTGGTAAAGACAGAATAATAATCCCCTGCGGACATCCCGTCCGCCGGACACACAGTCCCTGGCCGGTGACTGCAACAACCGGCTGCCAAACCTGGATGGCGGAGAACCAGGCAGCAACCCCCTACGCAACCGCCCCCGGACGGGCCTTTTGCCTTTGCTAAGCCGAGGCATCGCCTTTGCTAAGACAAGGCACTGCCTTTGCTAAGCCGAGGCAAAACCCCGCCACAAGGGCCTGCGGAGGGGGGAATGTGTAACCCTTTAAAAAAGTATTGGTTATGCCTTTTTTTAAAGCAGAAAAGAAAGCCGTCAACGACCTGTGGTATCCCCGCACCGTCACCGTGGGGCGCCCGTTGGAGATGGAAGACGTGTGCAAGCGCATCGCCGAAATGTCCACCGTCAGCGAACCCGACTCCAAAGCCGTGCTCTCCGCTCTGGGCAAGGTGCTGGGCGACCTGATGAACACCGGCCGCACCGTCCACCTCGAGGGCCTGGGCTACTTCTACTACTCCTGCCTCTCCACCGGACAGGGCAAGGAGGCGAAGGAAGACGTGGACTCCGACTGCATCGTGGGCACCCGCGTGCAGTTCCTGCCCGAACGCCGCGTGCGCCAGGACGGCACCGTGACGCGCAACCTGGTGGACGACAGCGTCTTCTGGGTCAACGTGGAGGACATGGCCGCCGCCAACGCGGGCGAAGTCTCCTCGCCCGACGAGGACGAGGGCGAGTCGGAATTTCCGTTGGGGTGAGGCGCGAAGAAAGAGGAGGGTGGTGTCAGAATGAGTTTCGGCTATCGTTCAACATGACAGTTGGATAGCAACGCTCATTCTGATACACCCTCCTCTTTGCGGTTTATTGAAAATCTTCGTCCCCCGTTCTTCATTCTTCCCAAAAATGCGTATCTTTGTCCCGACAAATCAATCACTTATACAACCATGGAGAAAACAATCAATCAAGAACAAAACCCGGAACCCCGCAAGCAACCCTTGACACGCGAGGAAATCTGGCGCCGCATGAAGGCCAACCGCCAGCACAAGCAGGAGTTTGTGGAGCGGGCCAAGGAGTTATTGACTAAGGAGTATAAAGCCCGTTACGGGAAGGAACCCAGTGGATTTGAGGTATGGTGAGGCTGGACTTGCAACGGGTCAACGCCGAGGCTCCCTACAAGGTCATGCCTACGGTGCGGGAAGGCTATTTCCGCTTTACCACCGACTTCGGTGTGGACTATATCATTGGCTTCAGCCAAGAGGAATTGCTTGATTATGAGGAAACCTATCAGTTTGCCATTATCAACGCCAACCACCAGAAGTCGCCCCGCGACCGCAAGCTGCGCGACACGGTGGTGGCCTTTGTCTATGAGTTCTTTGCCCAGTCCGACCGGGTGATGCTCTACTTCTGCGAAACGGGCGACGAGCGTCAGAGCCTGCGCAGCCGCCTGTTCGAGTGGTGGTTCAAGAGCTCGCACCGCTCCGAAGTCTTCTTTTCCGAGTCTGCCACCATCCCCGATGAAGACGGGACGCTGAACTACGTCACCTACATCACCCGGCAGGACAATCCCAACCTGGTCCGCATCTCCAACGAATTTGCCATGACCGTGCAGGTGCTGCGGCAGAAGCCGGAGTGAAACTGATGCTCTCGCGCTCGGACTTGTCGTAAATGGTGAGCAGCCAGAGGTCGGCAGGAGAAAGCTTGATATTATAATTCATTGAGCAAGTCTTCTGCAGGTATTCCTTTCATTTTCCCTTCCCGTATCAGCTTCGCGTCCCCAAAGGCCTGACGGATGCGTTCTTCCTCTTTCTTTTGTGCCACTAATTCCTTAATGATCTTCAGGGCTTTCTTCAGATAGTTCTCGTCGTCGGCGATGTAACTCAACTCGCGCAACAGTTCGGCGTTCAGGTTCATGGTCGTATTCATAAGCGTTTCCTCCTTTTTTAGATAAGATGATTGGCCTTCAGCCATTTCTTGCCGCCGGGGGTAAGGCACCATAACAGAAAGATGGCACAGGGAACACCCATTGCCAACAACATAAAGATTGTTCCAGTCATTTGTCGTCCTCCTTCTTTTTATTTGTTAATAGCAAACCGGTGATAAGCAAACAGGCAGAAGCAAAAAGGCTCAAACCATATACCACCCATTTCATTTCTTCCAAATCCTTAAACAACGATGCAATGAATATCGCTGTCAGTGTATATTTTGATATGTCAATCAAATAATTTCCCAGTTTCTCTTTCCACATCTCTGATAAGCCCTACAAAGTTAGTAATTTATATCAAGACAGCAACTATTTACCCCACACTTCCCTCCAGCGACACGCTCAGCAGCTTCTGCGCCTCCACGGCAAACTCCATGGGCAGCTTGTTCAGCACCTCCTTGGCGTAGCCGTTGACGATGAGGCCCACGGCGTCCTCGGTGCCTATGCCGCGCTGGTTGCAGTAGAAGAGCTGGTCCTCGCTAATCTTCGAGGTCGTGGCCTCGTGCTCCACGATGGCCGTCTCGTTGTGGATGTCCATGTAGGGGAAGGTGTGCGCGCCGCAGCGGCTGCCCAGCAGGAGGGAGTCGCATTGGCTGTAATTCCTTGCGTTGTCGGCACGCTGGCCTACCTTCACCAGACCCCGATAGGAGTTCTCGCTCAGCCCGGCGGAGATGCCTTTGCTGACGATGGTGGAGCGGGTGTTGCGGCCCAAGTGAATCATCTTCGTGCCCGTGTCGGCCTGCTGGTGGTGGTTGGTGACGGCCACGCTGTAGAACTCGCCCACGGAGTTGTCGCCCGCCAGGATGGTGCTTGCCCGTCTCCACCTGCGTCCACGACAGCTTGGACGATTCGCCCTTGCACAGGCCGCGCTTGGTGACGAAGTTGTAGACGCCGCCCCGGCCCTCGGCATCGCCGGGATACCAGTTCTGCACGGTGCTGTACTTCACCTCGGCGCGGTCGTGCACCACGATTTCCACGATGGCGGCGTGCAGCTGGTTCTCGTCGCGCATCGGGGCGGTGCAGCCCTCCAGGTAGGAGACGTAGCTGTCATCGTCCGCCACGATGAGGGTGCGCTCGAACTGGCCCGTATTCTTGGCGTTGATGCGGAAGTAGGTGCTCAGTTCCATGGGGCAGCGCACGCCCTTGGGGATGTAGACGAACGACCCGTCGGAGAAGACGGCGGAGTTGAGCGCGGCGAAGAAGTTGTCGCGGCAGGGCACCACCGAGCCGAGGTACCGTTGCACCAGGTCCGGATGCTCGCGCACGGCCTCGCTGATGGAGCAGAAGATGATGCCCTTCTCCATCAGCGTCTCCTTGAAGGTGGTCTTGACGGACACGGAGTCCATCACGGCGTCCACGGCCATTCCGCTCAGGGCCATCTGCTCTTCCAGGGGGATGCCCAGCTTGTTGAAGGTCTTGATGAGTTCGGGGTCCACGTCGTCCAGGCTCTTGGGCGCGTCCTTCTTCTGCGCGGTGGGGTCGGCGTAGTAGGAGATGGCCTGGTAGTCTATCTCGGGGATGCGGAGGTGTGCCCACGTGGGCATCTCCATTGTCAGCCAGTGGCGGTAGGCCTTGAGGCGGAACTCCAGGAGCCATTCGGGCTCGCCCTTCTTCCGGGAGATGAGGCGCACGGTGTCCTCGGTCAGACCGCGGTCGATGATGTCGGTGTGCACGTCGGTGGTGAAGCCGTACTTGTATTTCTCTTCGGCCAGGCGGCGCACCAGTTCGTTGTTATCTTTGTTCTTGTCAGATTCGTTGGGTTGCATCGTTTATCTCGTATAGGTGGTCATACATACGTTCTCTGTTTCTCGCGCACAAAGATACATCGTTTTGCCTAATATCCCGCCGT
Source organism: uncultured Bacteroides sp. (assembly GCA_949288585.1). Lineage (GTDB taxonomy): Bacteria > Bacteroidota > Bacteroidia > Bacteroidales > Bacteroidaceae > Bacteroides. The sequence goes on from CASEKR010000055.1 coordinate 28,386, forward strand.
TTTCCTTTGACTTTCATGCGCAAAGCCTTATATTTGCAGCAGAATAACTAATAGGAGGAACCGACAATGAACGCAACCCTATCCGTACAAGACCTGTGGAGCCAGATACTCGCGCTTCCAGCCGCCGACCGACATTGGTTGCAGGACAAGCTGAACGTGTATGAAAACGAAGGAAGCCGGGAAGCACCCTGCCAGTACACCGTGGAACAACTGGAGCGGCGCCTGTCACAATCCATGCAGAGCTACCGCCAAGGGTATTATTGCACCAGCGATGAACTCCGCAAACGCCATGCCGTATGCGAATAATCTGGACCATTCAAGCGCAAGATGACCTGGAAGCCCTGTACCGATATTGGCTGCCGGTGAATGCCAGATATGCCGTAAGGCTTTACAACCAACTTATTGACGAGGCGGAAGTGCTGCTCACTTCTCCCAAAGCCGGTGCGCAGGAACGACGGTTGGCACATCGTCCCGAAGCCTACCGCTCGCTGGTAGCGGACAAACATTATAAGTTGGTTTACACGATAGAAGGAGAAGATATCGTCGTGCATGCCGTATGGGACTGTCGGCAAGATCCCGATGCTTTGATAAGAAAAGTATGACCAAAACATTATTAACTCAATAAGATATGAACTATAATAAGAGAATTGAATACGGTTAACGGTAATTAGCATATTTATGCGAGTTATCGTGTATGGAAAGCTCGTCGGGGCTGATTGCT
>CASEKR010000056.1 GCA_949288585.1 uncultured Bacteroides sp.
CAACACCTGCTTGGAAAGGACATATTCTTTCCTTTCCTCACACAATATCTTATAAAGTCGCACTACCCGTATAGCAAAAGCAAACGACTTATCTTTCACAAAGTTCTCACCCCTCATCGTAATTGTCAATTATCAATTGTTAATTGTCAATTATTAGAAGTATCCCTCGCGTTTCTTCTGCTCCATGCTCGCCTCCTGGTCGAAGTCGATGACGCGGGTGGTGCGCTCGCTCTTGGTGGTGGTCATCATCTCCTCCACAATCTTCTCGATGGTATCGGCCTCGCTCTCGATGGCGCCGGTCAAGGGCCAGCATCCCAAGGTGCGGAAGCGTATCTTCTTCATCTGAATCTTGTCGCGGTATTGTTCGGGCAGGCGGTCGTCATCGGGCATGATGAGGTTGCCGTCTATCTCCACGACCGGGCGTTCCTTGGCGAAGTAGAGGGGGACGATAGGGATGTTCTCCAGGCGGATGTATTGCCAGATGTCCAGTTCCGTCCAGTTGCTCAGGGGGAAGACACGGATGCTCTCGCCCTTATGCACACGGGCATTGTAGATGTCCCACAACTCGGGACGTTGGTTCTTGGGGTCCCATTGGTGGAAACGGTCACGGAAGGAGAAGATGCGCTCCTTGGCACGGGACTTCTCCTCATCGCGGCGCGCCCCGCCAAAGGCTGCGTCAAACTTATACTTGTCCAGCGCATGCAGCAGGGCCTGGGTCTTCATCAGGTCGGTATGCACCTTGCTTCCGTGGGTGAAGGGGCCTACGCCTGCCTTGAACACCTCCATGTTGCTCTCCACAATCAGGTTCCATCCGTACTTCTTGGCATACTCGTCACGGAATTGTATCATCTCCTTGAACTTCCATTTGGAGTCGATATGCATCAGGGGGAAAGGCACTTTGCCGGGATAGAAAGCTTTCTCGGCCAGGCGCACCATGACCGACGAGTCCTTGCCGATGCTGTAGAGCATCACGGGGTTCTCAAACTCCGCGGCCACCTCGCGGATGATGTGTATGGACTCGGCTTCGAGTTCCTTCAGGTGGCTCAGTTTATATTCTTCCATTTGTTATCTGTTTATTTCTTCTCAATCTTGGGTAAAATCAACTCCAACAACTTGCCTACCGACTCTTCCACGCTGAGCACGGACGTGTCCAGTGTCAACGCCGGATGTTCGGGCGCTTCGAAGGGAGCGGATATGCCGGTGAAGTTCTTTATCTCGCCCCGGCGCGCCTTGGCGTACAGGCCCTTCACATCCCTGCGCTCGCACTCCTCAATGGGCGTGCTGACATAGACTTCCACAAAGTCGTCCTTGCCGATGATGCGGGCGGCCATCTCGCGGATGTCGTTATTGGGGCTGATGAATGCCGCCAATGTCACGATGCCCGTGTCCACGAACAATTTGGACACTTCCGCGATGCGGCGTATGTTCTCCACGCGGTCGGCTTCCGTGAAACCTAAGTTGTTGTTGATGCCGCTCCGGATGTTGTCCCCGTCCAGGATGCGGCACAGGATGCCCCGCTTGTGCAACTCTCGCTCCAAGGCGATGGCGATGGTACTCTTACCCGAGCCGCTCAGGCCGGTAAACCAAATCATGACCCCATGCTGGCCAAGCAATTCTTCCTTGTCGGCACGGGCCAGCATCTTGTCGAATATCGGATATATGTGTTCTGCCATATTATATATATGTATATGTTAACCTACCGCCGTAAATGGCCATATCAACGGGATAAGGCTTACGGAGATAATCATGACTATCAGGTCCATCGGGACACCTATCTTCAAGAAGTCGGTAAACTTATAGTTGCCGGCGCCCTGCACAATCAGGTTTGTCTGATAACCGATAGGCGTGGCAAAGCCGGCCGACGCCGCAATGCAGATGGCAATGAAGAAAGGCATCGGGTCGACACCGAACTTCCCGGCCGTCTCCAAAGCCAAGGGGAAAGCCAAGGCTGCGGCGGCATTGTTCGTCACCAGTTCCGTGATTATCAGCGTCACGAGATAGAGCAAGGCCAGCGCGCCCCACGCTCCCAAAGAGCCGGCCACATTCTTGATGAAGTTGGCTATCAACGCCGCCAGCCCCGATTCCTCCATGGCCGCGCTGATGGCAAAGGCGCAGGCTATCGTTATCAGGATGTCCCAGCTGATGTATTTCGTATATTTCTTGGGCGGGAACATCTTCAGCCAGGCCATCACCACGGCCGTCACTGCGGCAAAGAAGAACATGTCCATCTTCACCCGTGGGAAACTCTCTTGGAAGAAAGGCAACTCGCCGATGGTGGCTCCCACAATCATGATGATGAGAAGCGCCAACGCCGTCCATTTCTTCCACCCGGGCATCTGACGGGTGGGTATTTCCTTCCCGTTGGTCATCATCAGGAAGACGGACGAGTCGCCCCATGTCTTTGTAAAGGCGTCATCGGCAAGAAGCACCAGCGTGTCGCCTTCCTGCAAACGCACTTCTCCCAGATTGTCGGTTATCACCTGTCCGCCCTGGCGGATTTCCTTGATTTCGGCGCCATAACGACGCTTGAAATCGAATGTTTTCAGCTTGCGCTTCAAGCCCGGAAAGCGGGAAGCGAGCACCACTTCCACCACGTGTTGTCCGTTGCCTTCGGCCACATCCGCCTCCTCCTCCTCAAAGTTGTCGGGACGCTCGGCAGGCAATAGTTTTTTGGATGTCAGGATGATAAAAAGAAGCCCCGCCACCGTGATGGGTATTCCGATGTAGGCCAGGTCGAACATTTTCAGGCCTTCGTAGCCGCGGTCTATCATCATGCCGTGCACCACCAGGTTGGTGGAAGTGCCTATCAGCGTACACAAGCCGCCCAGGATGGTGGCGTAGGAAAGGGGAATCAGGAACTTCGTGCAGGAGAGGCCCACACGCTTCGACCAGTTCTTCAATATCGGGGCGAAAATAACCACCACGGGCGTATTGTTCAAGAAAGCCGAGAAAGCGCTCACGATGGGCAGGATGCGCGTCTGCGCCTTGGCCACGGTTGTTTTCTCGTTGGGAAGAAGTTTCTTGACCACGGTGCTCAACGCTCCGCTCTGCCGGATGCCCTCGCTCACGAGGAACAGCAGAGCCACCGTAATCATGCCCCGGTTGCTGAAGCCGGCCACCATCTGCTGGGGACTGATGATGCCCGCCACCATGAACAGCACCACCACGGACAACAGCACGATGCCGGGACGCATCTTGTCTTTAATCAGGGCTATCAGCATCCCTATCAGCCCGAGCAGTACGAAAATTATCTCAAAATTCATAAAATTATCTCAAAATTCATAACTTCCGATATTAGCCATTATCATTCGATGCCTTTTTCCCGTCCTCCTTCAGGAAGGACAATGAACCAGGGATTCAGCAAATCTTCTTTGTTATAGTGTAGCGGTTCTTCCAAACCGGTCTGCCAGATTTCGCCGCCTGCTGCCCGCACAATGGCATGGCCGGCGGCCGTGTCCCACTCCATCGTGGGAGCAAAGCGCGGATAAACATCCGCCTTTCCCTCGGCAACCAGGCAGATTTTCAGCGAACTGCCGCTGGAGGACAAGTCCACCTTCGGATGGCGTTGTCTGAGGCGTCCGATGAAAGCCTCGGTTTCGGGAGTAGAATGTGAGCGCGAAGCCACCACGACGAATGTATCGCGCGAAGCAACCACCGGCAAGCGGGTGGCCCGTCCCATCAGTTCTTCCAAGGTAGCAGCCTCCCTCCCCGTGACGCCGGACAATTTGAAAGTCCCCACTTGCTCTATGCCGAAATACAAATCTTTTTTCACCGGGACATAGATAACGCCCATCACCGGCACGCCCTCACGCACCCAAGCGATGTTGACGGTAAATTCCCCGTTGCGCTTGATAAATTCTTTCGTGCCATCCAGCGGATCAACAATCCACAATTCTTTCCACGAAGCCCGCTCCGCGTAAGAGATATACCTGCCTTCTTCGCTCAGCACCGGGAAGGGGGTTGCGGACAATTCGTCGGCTATGGCCTCATGAGCCCGCCTGTCTGCTATTGTCAAGGGGGAGTTGTCCGCTTTCCTTTCCACTTGGAAGTCGGCTTCCGGGTCGTCATAGACTTTCCGAATCTGCTCGCCAGCCCGGAAAGCGGCATCTATCGCTTTCAAAACATATTGTCGCTCCATATCTTTCGCTTAAGTTCCTATAAAGGCGCAAAAATAGAAACTTTTCCCAGGGAGAAAGTTTTCACTCTTCGTTTTATAACTTCTTTTAACGTCGTTCTTTCCTATTTTTCCTTTTTAATTGCTTTTCCGGAAAAAAGGCTGGACGCCGTATGCCACTTGACAGCGCATACAGGACGTCCAGCCTATTTTTCCACTGAATATCTAAATATTCCGCTTTTATTTTACGCGATACAACAGCCACGAGCCTTGGAAATCTTTCCGCTCGGGATACTTGGCCTTGAAGGCGTCTCGCGCGGCGGCGGCCGAAGCCTTGTCGGCAAACGTGCTTACGACCACGCGGTACATGGCAGCATCGGCATTGAAGACGACCACCGGAGTATAGCCCTCTTGCTCCAAGAAGGTTTTCAGGCCTTCGGCGTTGGCTTTGATGCCGAAACTACCGCAAACGACGCTGTAATCCAGCAGACCATCATTGCCAGAGACCACCGTAACCTTCTCGTGGCGCACCACTTCTTTCGGCGTTTCAACGGGCGTGCTTTCCACCACCTTCGCTTCTGTGACCGGAGTTACCACCACCGGAGTGACTTCTACCGGCTGGGGGGCCGCTTGCTGTTCGGCTAGTTCCTGTTGTTTGGCCTTCTCATAAGCCTTGCTATAAGCACTTTGACTCGATTTGCAAGAAGAAAGCGCCAGCACTGCGCAGACTCCCATGCTTACTAAAAATGTCAGTTTCTTCATTTTACTATTCTATATATATTAAAAATCATCCCAAACGAGGCAAATTGTTTCCAGCCCGTTTATTTCAGGCAGCAAAATAACAGAAAATCCACCAGCTATCAAAACATAACGGACAAAAAAAGTTTCCGGCCGCCCCCAGCCCTGACGGCAGAGCGGGCGAAAGACAAATATTCTTACCAACACCCATCGCAATCTTACCGCGCGAACAAGCGTTTCTTTGCATCCAACAATTTCACAGCACATTCATTATAAACAGATTAAAACATCTCAAAAACACTTAAGTATTTTTGGAGAAAGATTTCGTAAAATTAGGGAATAAACATTTTCAATAAACCAGCCGGCACTCCTGCGTAGGTATCCGGCCCGGGAAGCCAACAAAAAAAAGAGAAAAAACAGGCAGGGAAAGATACACCCTATACAGAAAATCACTATATTTGTGCTATCAACTTCTAAAAGATAGTATTATGAAAGGTTTAAACGTAGTAGCAGCTTTCCTGGGTGGTGCCGCAGTGGGTGCAGCCCTGGGTATTTTGTTCGCCCCCGAAAAGGGTGAAGACACGCGCAACAAGATTGCCGCAGCTTTGCGCAAGAGAGGCATCCGCCTGAACCGGAACGAAATGGACGACCTGGTAGACGAGATTGCCGCAGAAATCAAAGGCGAAGGCGCCGAATAAGTTCCCTTCCCTGACTGAAACGAAAAAACAGAGCCACCATGTTTGCCAGCGACAAAAGCATCGACAGCCTGAAACAACTCTTTGCTGAGTTCAAGAAATACTTGAGCCTGCAAAAAGAATACACTCGCCTGGAAGTGACGGAAAAACTCTCCGTCCTGCTTTCCATGCTCATCGTAGTCCTGCTGGCCGTCATCCTGGGCATGATGGCTCTGTTTTACCTCTCCTTTACCTTCGCCTACCTGCTAGCCCCCGTGGTCGGGGGAATGGGCGTCAGCTTCAGCCTCGTGGCCGCCATCTACGTGTTGCTGGGCATCCTGCTGATAGCCTGCCGCAAGACACTTATCATCAACCCAATGGTCAGGTTCCTGGCCCGCTTGTTCATGAAAAACCCCGATAAGCCCGACACCCTCTTATGACCCAGTTCCCACAAAACCAGCCCGCATCGGCTCCTCTGCCTCAGACATTGGAACAACTGATGCAACGGAAAGCCGCCCTCTTGCAAGAAATCAAGGAGCAAAAGACACGTATGGCACAGACAGCCCATGACATAACCGCCCCCTTCACCCCCACCGCCCGCAAGAGCAACAGCATCATGCGCGCCTTCAACGGGGGCATGATAGCCTTCGACGGACTCCTGTTGGGCTTGCGAATCATGAGAAAATTCAGAGGACTCTTCGGGCGGAGAAGAAGATGAACATTGGGCTGGCAAGCCCCGCAGCCAAAACACCATTGGCTTAAATTGCACAAATCTCTAAAAACATACCACTATGAAAAATGAAATGCCCCAACTTCCGTATCCGGCCAACGGGCTGGAACCGGTGATTAGCAGTGAAACCATGGAATACCACTATGGCAAACACCTGCAAGCCTATGTGACCAACCTGGCCAACTTGGTCCAAGGAACAGACTATGCATCCAGAGACATTGAAGACATCGTTGCCACCGCCCCCGACGGAGGTACCTTCAATAATGCCGGACAAGTACTCAACCACACCCTCTATTTCCTGCAGTTCACGGCGCCGGGCCAAGGAAAATCACCCCAAGGCAAACTGGCAGAACTGATTGAACGTGATTTCGACAACTTAGACAACCTCCGGAAACAAATGGAGGAAGCAGCCACCACCCTCTTCGGCTCCGGATGGGCATGGCTTTCCTTGACCCCGGAAGGCAAATTGCGAATCAGCCAAGAAAGCAATGCGGGCAACCCAATCCGCCAAGGCTGCAAACCCTTGCTTTGCATAGATGTATGGGAACACGCCTACTACATAGATTATCGCAACCGGCGCGCCGAGCATGTGAAGAAGTTATGGGATATCGTGGATTGGCAAGCAGTGGGAAACAGGTTATAACACCCACGGATATAAACAAAAAAAGTGGAAGTCTCACGACTTCCACCATTCTTCTAACTTTAAATCTAAATCTCTATGAAAAAAACGTGTACAAATGTACGCATTTCCCCACATTCACACGCATCTTTTCTGTTATAAGAAGTGAACAAACTATTAATATATATTAAATAAGACGTTTTAATCCTCTATTTTGCACCCACAAGCACATAACAAACGCTTATAAATGGGGTTCAAGGCCAATAATTGGGGCACTCCCGTCAGGAACATCTGCTTACGCGCACGGGTAAGCGCCACATTCAGTTTGCGGTCTATTAGCACCCCGTCTTCTTCCGTAAGGTTCGCCAGAAACCTGAGCTGATAGGCACGGTTCACGCAGAAAGAATAAATAATGACATCCCGTTCACTCCCTTGGAAACGCTCCACGGTGTCTATCAGGATATCGTCCAAAGCAGGAATCCCCAACCCGGCAATTTCCTTCTTTATCAAAGCAATCTGGCTACGGTAGGGAGTAATGACACCCAATGTCCGCAAAGAATCAAAACCCGTTGTCGCCGCATATTGCCTATAAACGGCCGCTGCCAGCCGGGCCACCAAGGCAGCTTCCGAATGGTTTACCTTGGCCGGCTGCAGCCCAGGCTCAACCCGGGAAGGCAGAAAAGCCACCCTCTGCGTCAAGATGTCGGCAAACTCACAACCGATCAGCCTCGGAGCCAACGTCAGAACGCCGCTTTGATGGGGTAGTCCAAGGGGCTGCAACAAACCTCCGTAAAACACTCGGTTGGGAAAGGCCGCCACTTCCACGTTCATCCGCCCCTGACGGTGCAGCATGTCGCAGATCCGTTTACGGCATTCTTCCCCAGCCTGCAAAGCCGCCCGGTAGAGGCGCTCAAACAAAGAATCCTTCAAATTATGCAGGCCGATAGCCCTCAAACGATCCGAACGGACCTCGGACTGGGCAGCAGACTGCAACACCACGGCGGGCAACTGTTTGTGGTCGCCAATCAAGACAAACTTCCGAATAGCATCCGTCCCCGTCACACTCCTCAGGCAAAGCAAGCCCAGCAGTTGAGATTCCAGAATCTGGGTAGCCTCGTCGACCAAAGCCACGTCAAAGGTTTTCAAGCGAAACAGTTCCGTCTTGGAAGAAAGCGTCGCCACCGTCCCCACAAAAACACGACAACCGGCAATGCGGAGTTGCACGGCCCGGCGGTTGGGGCAGTCCTTCAGTACATTCTCTATCAAATAAGGCCGGTAGCGTTCTTCACACGACAGTTCACTGCCAATGCGTATAAAATCGACGACAGGCGTGATAGACGTCAACATCTTGCAGATTTCATCCACAGCCCGGTTGGTGTATGACAACAGAAGAATCTGCTTCCGCTCCCCATAAAAAGCCTCCACCATGCCCCGCAACGCCCGTGAGGTCTTACCCGTACCCGGAGGCCCCACCAACAAGAAATAATCCCGGGCAGCCCTTACCTTCCCCACAATGCGCTCAAAATCACCAGAAGCCCCTGCAATGACCGGGTCTAGTGAAGTATCAAACTCAGGCGCACGCTGCCCCAACAATAGGTCACGCCTCCGCCGGGTGGCAGACAAGAAGGCCGACAAACCACGATACATGCTACGGTACGAGGTATCCATATAATCATGCTCAATAGCATAACGGCTTTGCCCGGACAACAGACCGGCATTCTGCTGGGCGGCCCGCAAGCGGACGCGCACTTTCCGCCCCACCAGTTCCTCAATATTGCCTTTAAAGACAAGCTTACGAGTCACGTTGTCCGTGTCCGCGTTGCGCTCATACAACACGATGGCATCCCCTTGGCGGAAATTAGGCAGGGGAGCTTCGGCATCTGCGGCATCTTCCCCGCACTCCAATACCAGGTAGGGCTTATGGGCGTCGGCCGCATGGTTCTCGCGGATAGAAAGATCGTAGAGGATTTCGCCAGCCTCTATTTTCTCGGCCAAGGTAGAGAGCCAAAGAGAAGAAGCCCCCGTCCGCCCTTCATGGTCGACATCGCCCGACTTGGAGGTATAAAGTTCTTTCGTTATGAAATTGTAAAGCGAATAGAAATAATCTGCTTCCAACGGCGAAAGTTCTTCCAAAGAACGCCTGACAGTTTCAATGTCTGGACAGAGATAGCGATTCCACAGCACGTTATGCAGTTTCCGTTCGTTCAGGGCCTCTGGCGTAAGACTCTTCAAAAGCTCGGCAGTATATTGAGGGGAATTGTGCAACTGCACCTGGTATTCATTGGCAACGATACGGTTGCGCACATCAACCACGCGGCGCAACATGGCCCACGAGGCCCGAGCCGGATAGAGCAAGGGATAGCGGGTGTACAGCAGATAGGACTTCACCCGATGGTGGTCCATCCCCATAGAATACTCCAGCACCGCCTGGTAGAGCAACATCTGCACCAGGTTATTCTCTTTAGGAACTACCTTGTTACGGACGGCATATTCGTCGGCTTTCCCCGATTTCATTTCGATGAACGAAGTCATATCCCGCTGCATGTAGTCCAGGCGTCCTTGCAGACCCAGTGCCTCACAGATGTAAGAAGGCTCCAGGACGGCATCCTTCCGGTCCAGTCCATAACCAGCGGCATGGAAAGTCTCTGTCACCACCTGGCGGATATGCTCGAAATGTAGCCAGCAATTGGCAAAGAACTGCTTTTCTTTTTCCATATCCCGCAAGTCCTCGCAAGCAGCTAATTCAATGGGATAGGCCCGGAAGGCCTTCTTCATGCAGGCCAGATAGTCCGGCTCATCTTGGGCATGAATCCATTCGTCCAGGAAAAGGTTGACAATATTACCCAACAGCAAAGGGCGGGCATTGCCCACGGGATGCAGGCGCGCCAAGATGTAATTACCGGGATGATGACCATATTCCTTGAAACATTCGGCCAAGGTACTGATGTCTATCAGGTAATCCGGCTCCAGAACTATGAAAGAAGGAGTCAGTATGCCGGATTCGTCTACGGCCACATCCAGCAAGTTAAGCTGGGCATTGGGCCACAACACCTGGCATGTCCCGGCAAACTCGTCGTTCACCTGCGGCACACGGTAGCGCGCACGCAAAGGTTCGTCGGCTAACCTGTCGGCCGGACGCACGTACAGATAGGTATCGTCTGCGTGGAGGAAGATAACACGCAAGCGCTTGATGCGCCCTTGGGGTGGCAGGGAGACGACATAGGTGGCATCGGCCTGTGGCAAGAGGCGGTATAGCGGTTCGGGGATGTCCTGACTGGTCAGCCTCTTGATAAAGAAAGCAAGGGTCTTGGCATCGCGCAACACACGTTCACGAGTAGGTTCCGCCCGGCGGTTCAGGACCTCGTTAGATGCCAAGCGGAAGGTGTGTAGGCGATTTTGCTCTACGGTGGAAAGACCTATTTTCGCTCCCACATAGTTGATGCGGGCTGCCAGGTCGGTCATTTGCAGGTGGCCGTCTTCCACCTGTGCGCGACAAAGGTGCTCCAACAATCCGCGCATTCCCCGGTAAGCATCGCGGAGGAGGCAACCGTCCGTACGACACGCCCCCCACAAGATGCCATAAAGTTCTTTCGCCTCAACCGTGTCTCTATTTTCCATCGGCGGTTTCTTCTTCCACCTCGCCGGTTCCGGCTTCCTCTTCTTCCTCCTGCGGTTTGTCCTTGACCATCAAGATGCTTAGCTCGTAGAGCAGGTAAAGCGGTATGGCCACCACGGACAGGGTGAAGGGGTCGCCCGTCGGCGTAATGACAGCTGCCAATATAACGATGATGACGACGGCATGGCGACGGTACTTGCGTAGAAACGTCTTGTGCACCAAGCCCATCAACGAAAGCAGCCAAGTCACCAGCGGCAACTCGAAAGCCAGCCCCATGCACAGCACGAGCATCATGAAATTGTCGATGTAGGAATTGAGCGAAATCTGGTTCTCGATGAACGCGCTCAACTGATAGGTGGACAGAAAGCGCAGCGTCAGAGGGTAGACCATGAAGTAACCCAGCAAGACGCCGAGAAAGAACATCACCGTCCCCAAGGCCAAGGCTTTCTTGACGCCCCGCACTTCGTTGGAATAAAGCGCGGGTTTGATGAAAAGCCAGATTTCATAGAAGAGGTAAGGGGCGGCCGTCACCACGGACATCCAGAAGGCCGTGGACATGTGGATGAAGAAAGGGGCGGCCAGGTTGATGTTCACCAGCTTGACATGGAACTCTTGCGTGAAAAACTCGTCCTGCAGGTTCAACTTCTCGCCTATCCAACGCAAGAGGTCGTAAAAGACAAAGTCGTTGGAACAGGGAGCTAGTATCACATGGTCGAACAAATAAGGCATGACCAGAAAATAGGCCACGGCCAACACGAACCATACACATAGGACGCGGATGAGCACCTTCCGCAAAGCGTCCAGATGATCCCAAAAAGATAATTCCTTGTCCGCCACGTCCGTCGCTTATTGCTTCTTTTCCACGGGTGCGTCCAACTCGTCCTGAGCCTTGCTGATTTCTTCCTTGGCTTCGTTCACGCCTTCCTTGAAGCTCTTCACGCCTTTGCCCAGGCCACGCATCAGTTCGGGAATTTTCTTACCGCCGAAAAGCAACAATACAACCACCAAGATGATAATCCACTCCGAGCCGCTGGGCAGGATGCTTAAAAACTGTAAATTCGTCATAGTTCTATCGTTTTTTATTTCACCCCGCAAAGATATAACAAAGAAACGGAACGGGAAACATATCGCTACAAAAGAAAACACCGGGCACAGGCATAAAAAATCTGAAACGGCCTACGCCTTGTCAGGAGCAGCGGCCGTCAAGAGCTAATCCTGGTAATACACCCGCTTCACCCGCGTGGAAACACTGGTCAGCACTTCGTAGGGAATCGTACCCAACGCGTCGGACAACACCGTCACCGGCAGATGGTCGCCAAAGATTTCCACCCGGTCACCCTCCTTGCAACCGATATCCGTCACGTCTATCATGCAAACATCCATGCAGATGTTGCCCACATAGGGTGCCTTCCGCCCGTTCACTAAGCAATAGGCATGGCCGTTGCCCAGATGGCGGTTCAGGCCGTCGGCATAACCGATGGGCAAGGCGGCAATGCGCGACGGGCGCGCCAGGTGCCCCTTGCGACTATACCCCACCGTGTCCTCAGCAGGCACTTCGTGAATCTGCAAGATAGTGGTATACAAGGAACTGACATTGCTCATCACAGCATTCGTGATGGGATTGACGCCATACAGTCCGATACCCAGTCGCACCATGTCGAACTGCGCTTCAGGGAAACGCTCGATACCCGCCGAATTGCAGATGTGCCGCAGGATGCGATGTCCGAAAGCCACCTGCAACTGGTCGGCAGCCTCTGTGAACGCTCCTATCTGCCTACGCGTGAAGTCATCGAACTGCGGAGAGTCGCTCCCCACCAGGTGCGAGAACACCGAACGGACAATCACGGCATCCTGCCCCTTCAGCCGTTCCACCAAGACAGGCACCTCTTCCGGCAGAAAGCCCAGACGGTGCATGCCCGTGTCTATCTTGATATGAATAGGGTAATTGGTGATGCCCAGTTTCTCGGTCTCGCGCACCAGGGCATCCAGCAAATGGAAACTGTAAACTTCCGGCTCCAGGTGGTTGTCGAACATTGTCTTGAAAGCCGTCATCTCCGGATTCATGATGAGAATGTTTGTCGTGATGCCCGCCTTGCGCAACTCCGAACCTTCGTCGGCCACGGCCACGGCCAAGTAGTCCACGCGGTGCTCCTGCAACGTCTTAGCAATCTCATGCGAACCAGCCCCGTAGGCTGAGGCTTTCACCATGCATGTTATCTTCACGCCCGGGTGCAGCAACGAGCGGTAATAGTTCAAGTTATCTACCATGGCACCCAGGTTTACTTCCAGGATGGTCTCATGCACCTTCTTCTCCAGTTCCTCCGTCAAGGCATCGAAACCGAAACGGCGCGCACCTTTGATTAAGACAATCTCATCCTCCAGGCGCAGTTCCCCTTTGGCCAGCGCCTGCAATAAGTCTTCCGTATCGGTGAAGAAGGCTTTTTCCATGCCGAACAATTCCGCATGGTTGTACAAGTCGTCCCCCACCCCGATGATGCGCTCCACGTGGCGGCTCTCCAGCAGTTGGGCGACCTGCCGGTAGAGTATCGAGGCATTCTGCCCCGACTCCAGGATGTCGGACAAGACAAGCGTGCGCTTCAGGTTGTCAGACAACGAGCGGCGGTAGAGGAAATCCAGCGCGATGTCCAGCGACGACAAGTCTGAATTATAGCTATCGTTTATCAGCAGGCAACCGTTCTTCCCTTCCTTCACTTCCAGGCGCATGGCCACCGGCTCCAGGCGCGCCATCCGCTCTGCGATGCGTTCCGGAGGAAGCATCAGGTAGAGGCAGGCCGCCAGGCAATGCAGGGAGTTCTCAATGGAGGCGTCGTCAATGAAAGGCAAGGTGTAGGAGTTATCCATATCCAAGTAGCGGTAGTCAACGACCGTACAGTTGTCCTTCTTCTCCACCTTACTTATATATAGGGGACGCTCCATGTCGCGGCGGCTCCAGGCTATCTCACGTGCCGAGAACAGGCATTTGGACACACAGTTGCTGATTAGCTCGTCGTCACCATTGTATATCAGCACGTCGCAATCCTTGAACAGTGCCAACTTCTCCGCACACTTGTCTTGCAGGGAGAAGAAATTCTCCTGGTGAGCACTGCCGATGTTGGTCAGTATGCCGATGGTAGGCTGGATTATCCCCCTCAAAGCCTCCATCTCGCCCGGTTCGGAAATGCCCGCCTCGAAGATGCCCAACTGCGCCTGCTCATCCATGCGCCACACCGACAAGGGCACCCCTATCTGCGAATTATAGCTGCGGGGAGAGCGCACGGTCACCCGGTCCGGACCCAGCAACTGATGAAGCCACTCCTTCACCACCGTCTTCCCGTTACTACCCGTGATGCCGACGACCGGGACCTGGAAACGCGAGCGGTGCTGCTCTGCCAACTTTTGTAACGCTTTCAGCGGGTTCGGCACCACCACATAGTCCGCATCCGCACGGACACCGCCGAAATCTCCCTGCTCCAGTCGGGAAAAAGCTTCTTGGCAGACCACGAAATGGCGCACGCCCCGGACATATAGTTCGGGCACATAGCGTATCCCGTCATTCCGCCTGGTGGGCAAGGCAAAAAACAAGGTGGCTTCGGGGAAACTCAAGGAACGGCTGTCCGTCAGCAGCCAGTCGATGGTGGCGGAGGCACTCCCGACAAGCCTGCCGCCTATCATTTCATTGATTTGTTCAATCGTGTAAGACATATTTCTCTTTCGTTTTGAAAGTCTAAGTACGGGTATTTTCCGTTAAGTCGCTCTATTTTTAACACAATTTGTCCTAAAAAACGCTTATATTCTTCCGAAGCAGGATGCAGTGGTTTATGCGCCAGGTCCTTACGTATCTGCCCGCATTCCTGCATCACAACCCCTGCATCTGCCGACAAGCACCACTCCGCGAAACGCTCCCACACATACTGCACCGCCACCTCGGACGGATGCACCAAATCATCGGCATAGAAACGGTAATCACGCAGTTCGTCCATCAGCAACTCATACGCCGGGAAATAGAAGACACGTCCTGGGAAAGCCCAGGCCACCTGTTCAGCAGCCAGCAGCAACGTCGCCTTACTGAGTTGGTTATCATGCAAGCCGTCCCTGACGTGCCGGATGGGGCTTACCGTCAAAACCACCTGCAAACGCTCGTTGCGCGCGAACAGTCCAGACAGCAACGACACGCCATCACCCACCACCTCATCCACACTGAGCCTGCGCCTCCGGAAGCACTGCTCCGGCAACTTGTGACAATTCCCCACCACGCACCCGGTCTCCTTGTCCTCATACACCCACGCCGTGCCCCAAGTGAACAACAAGAAATCGAGGCTGTCCAGCCCTTTGGATGCCTTCGCCAACCTCCCGTTGATTTGCGCCAGCGTTTCCTCCTGCGAGACATGCGAGAAGTCACCGTGATGCATCGGGCTGTGCCAAAGCCCCTGGTGAGCGAACAAGTCATCCGACTGATAGACCTTCCCCACCGCCATTTCACGCAATGCCGCCGACAGCGACAAGGGGTTGTACAACACGCCATACGGATTGATGTCGCAACGGAACTTGGCTTCCGCCAGCCTGGTCCCGATATTCACGGCGAAACACGAACCAAGAAGCATCAGCCGGTGCTGGTAGCCGATGCACGGCCGGAACGCAGGGCGTTCCACAGGAGTATAAAGTTTCATCATCTTAAATATTAAGTTATACCATAGATAGAATGTCGACGGCGTAGGGGCAGGGATGGCTCCCTCTTGGATAAGGTTGGCCGCATTCCCCTGCAAAATCACGTCGGCCCAGCGGCATCCAATATGCTCTTTTCTATTTCATCCACAGACTCATGGGTGTATCTCCGCACGATGGCATGGTGGTTCAAGTAGTCAATGCTGTCACACAGTTCCCGCAAGATGATAATCTGATGAGAGGACAGCACAACGGTCTTCCCCTGCTTCTTCAACAGACGGATGATTCTCTTCAACTGGATACAACCATACAAATCCACCCCATTGAAAGGCTCGTCCAAAATATACAGGTTATTGTCTTGCAAAAGCAAAGCCATCAATGCCAGTTTCTTTTTCATGCCCGTGGAATATTCCGATGCATACCTGTGCAAGGGCAGTTGGAAAGCCTCGTTGGCGGCTTCCACCTGCTGCTTTTCCACGGACTTTCCCTTGGCTTTCAAGCAGAAATCAAGATACTCCTGTCCGGTGACCAGGGAATAAAAATAACTCTCGGCAGGCAAATAACCGATGGAAATGCCCGCCGCCTTCCGTATGTTCCCGTCGTAAGGGACAATTCCCATCAAGCAGTTGAACAACGTTGTCTTGCCAGAACCGTTTTCGCCCACCAGACCGTAAATCATGCCGGACTCGTAGGTAACAGACAAGTCTTCCAGGACTTTCGTCCTTGCGTAACTCTTGGATAAATTGCGTACAGTAATCAATTCCATATCTTCTTCGAATCATTCTTGAGGAGTATATAACACACCGCATTGATTAGGATGAACGCGATGAGCAGGAACGGGACAAAACAAGCATAGAAAAACAATGGGATGAGTATCACTAACTGGTAAATAGCCAAGGCAACGGCCGAAGCCAAAAGATAACGCGCCATGCCCAAGTTCCACAAATAAAGCACGCTCCCTGCCAACGCGCAAGCAGAAAACAGCACATTTTCCCCAACCAAAGAGAACGAAAGTATCATCACGCCCCAAGGAAGACCGGTGACCGCCACATTCCACATCCCCGACCGGACAAGATAGCCCTGGAAAAACGAGAAGCTACGGAAAAGGGCAAGTTCATGACGACGGGGCACAGACAGGAATGCCACAGATTGCAGGACGCACCACACCATCAGAAATGCCTTGGCTATGCGGACATTCTGGTGCAAGCCGCCAATAAACGAGACAACAAACAAGAAAAGATAAACCCAGCCGTACATGCGAAACATACGGATATACTCCAAACCACCTTTGTAGAGAAAGGGAAGAGGAATGACAAGCATGTGACACTGCACGGTTTTCAAATGGGGCAACAACAGGGCTGCCAAAACCATCGCACCGGCTCCCAGGAAATTGACTTTAAAGAACTCCATGAGAATAAATGGCAATCCTAAGAGCAAATACTCCATACGCAGGATGGAAACTGCTGCGTCCGTGCGCAGCCAAAGGAAGCCTTTGTCTTTCCGCCCATTGTGATACAAAAGCAATCCCGATATGACTACCGTGGGCGTAATCCAACCTCTATCTGTTTTCACCAGCAGAAACAGTATGAGAAAAAGCAAACCCAAAAGGAACAAACTCCTGGCAAGACCAATCCCCTTCAAGAGGCGGAAAAGCTGCTTGGAACGCAATTTGAAATAACAAGTTATGACCATCTTCCCTCAACCAATTGCGAGAAACGCTTCTTGCCCCTCACATAAAATTGCCACAAAAGGCTCAAAGGCATCCGCTCCGGAATATCAGCCAGAACCGCTTTATGCAGGTTCTCCAAACGAGCCTCCCCATATGAAGGCTTCAAACGGACAAAAGCCCTGCGGGCTTTCCAGACCGCCAGGAAATTGGAAAAATCCAGCCGAGCCAGGAAATGCAAAGCCGCCAAAGTATCCAGCAAAGCGCGCATCCGCATGACCGGAGCAAGCTCATGTTCTGGCAGGTTCTTATACAACATCAACAAGTTGTTGCGGAAGTTCAAGAACGTCTTCGCCGGATTCTCACGCTTTAGCGTCGCTGCCCCCACATGGTAGACCACGCTTTCAGGAATGCAGGCCAAAACACGCCCCCGGGCACGAAGCCTCCAGCACAAGTCAATCTCTTCCATGTGGGCAAAAAAACGCCCGTCAAGCCCACCCGCCTCCAAGTAATCTTTCCGGCGAATGCAAAGCGCAGCACCTGAAGCCCAGAACACAGGCATAACGGTGTCATATTGCCCCCGGTCTGCCTCAACATTTCCCAGCAGGCGTCCACGACAGAACGGATAACCGTAACGGTCAATGAAACCTCCGGCCGCGCCGGCATACTCGAAACAATCCCGCCGATGGTAAGAGCACAACTTCGGCTGGCAAGCCGCAACCTCCGCATGGGCATCCATATAGGCAACCAGGGGAGACAGCCAATGCTCTGTGACTTCCACATCGGAATTAAGCAAGACCACGTACTCCGCTTCTACTTGCGCCAAAGCCCGGTTGTAACCTTCGGCAAAACCATAATTCTTCCCCAGACAGACTAAACGAACCGAAGGAAATTCGCGCCCGACAATCTCCCGCGAACTGTCATCCGAGCCATTGTCTGCCACACATACCTTCCCGCCCTCAGCTTCAGAAAAACGTACGACAGAAGGCAAAAAGCGACGAAGCATCTCGCCGCCGTTCCAGTTCAATATGACAACCACCACTTTATCCATGGCGCACAACGTCCTCCCGCTTCAGCTTCCAACGCCGATGTGACCAGAACCAATAGGCAGGAGCACGGCGGATAGTGGCCTCCAGCCTCCGGGCGAAACATTCGGTTATCTCGCCGTCGGCCGTCTGCCTGGGGGTCTCGGTGATTAAATCGAAATGCACGGAACAATAACCACGTTTCACGTAATACAGTTCACAATAGAAAACAGGGAAGTCCATCAACTTCGCAATGCGTTCAGCCCCGTCCATAAACCCGGTGTCTTGGTTCAGGAAGTTGGTCCAATAGTGTGCCTCATTCGGGTTGGGCGATTGGTCGGTAATCAGCCCCACCGCAATCCGCTTTCCGGCTCTCCGGAGTTTTATCAGTTCGCGCGCCGTGCTATGCTTGGGCACATTGTAACCTCCGAAGCGGGCGCGTATCTGAATGAACAGTTTATCCAGATACCTATTCCTCAATGGCTTATACACCTGAACCGGCACATCGCCCGGATGCATGATGGAACTCATTCCCGTAATCCACTCAAAATTGGCATAATGGGGGATGAGCAGCACAATGCCGCCGTGCTTTTCCATCATGGACAGGTATTCTTCCTTGTTGCCATACTCCATACGCCGGCAGAGTTCTGTAAAAGACATTCGCATCATCTTGACATCTTCCACCAGGTAATCGCACAGATAACGATAGAAATCGCGTTCAATCCGACGCAACTCCTCATCGCTTTTCTCTGGGAAAGAATGGCGCAGGTTTGTCCGGACCACCCGGCGGCGATAGCCTGCCACCCGGTACATCAGAAAACACAATACATCAGAAACGACATACAGGGCCGAAAAAGGCAAGGAAGCCAACAACCACATGCCCGCATATGTCAACCAATAAAATATCTTCGACTTCATAATATATCTTGTCTATTTTGCCAGTATTTCGCCTTGCAGGGCTGTCGCATCTGCATTGAAATCGCCCAAACGGACTTGTACCACCCGGTTATCCAAAGCATCGTCATGAGGAACTTCCACCCGGATATAGTTGGCAGTAAAACCATGCATAGGCATGCCAGGTTTAGGACGTTCCAACAGTACCGGCATTGTCTGCCCGACATGCCGGGCATAAAAAGCATGCAGCTTTTCGTCGGATATTTCCAACAAGCACTGGCTGCGGCGGTGCTTCTCCTGAGGCGCAACCGCATGTTCTATCTTCAAGGCCTGCGTGCCCGGACGCTCCGAATAACTGAACACATGAAGCTGCGTCACATCCAACTGGCGCAGGAAGTCGCAGGAACGTCCAAAATATTCTTCCGTCTCCCCCCGGGTTCCCACAATCACGTCCACCCCGATAAAGGCATCGGGCATCACGCGCCTGATTTTATCGACCTTGGCGGCGAACAAAGCCGTGTCATAGCGTCGGCGCATCAACTTCAGCACTTCGTCGCAACCCGATTGCAAGGGAATATGGAAATGCGGCATGAAACGGCGGGAATGTGCCACATAATCAATAATGTCGTCCGTCAACAAGTTGGGTTCAATGGAAGAAATGCGGAAACGTTCGATACCTTCCACTTCATCAAGAGCTTTCACCAGGTCAAAAAAAGTCTCCCCCGTAGAACAGCCGAAGTCACCGATGTTCACTCCGGTCAACACAATCTCCTTTCCGCCTTCCGAGACGGCCTGCTTTGCCTGCTCCACCAAAGAAGCGATGCTCCCGTTCCGGCTACGCCCCCGGGCAAAGGGAATGGTGCAATAAGAACAGTAATAATCACACCCGTCTTGCACCTTCAGGAAAAAGCGGGTACGATCTCCCCGCGAACAGGAAGGGGCAAAGGTGCGGATGTCCTTCACGGGAGAGGTATAAGCCTCGCCCGCCGTTTTCTTCTGCAAGTCGCCCAAGTAATGCACAAGGTCTTTCTTCTGCTCTGCGCCCAGCACCACGTCCACCCCTTCTATGGCGGCAACGGTATCGGGTTTCAATTGCGCATAGCAGCCCGTCACAATGACAAAGGCATCCGGATGCTGTTTATGCAACTTATGAATGGCCTGGCGGCATTTCTTGTCGGCCACTTCTGTCACCGAACAGGTGTTTACTACACAAATGTCGGCTTTTTCTCCCCTGCGTGCTTTCCGGACGCCCAATTCCTGCAAAGCCTTGGCTATGGTGGAAGTCTCCGAAAAGTTCAACTTGCAGCCTAAGGTATAATAAACCGCTGTCTTATCCTGGAATATATTCGTATCAATCATAAGATCCATGCAACTATCGCGCAAAGGTA
The DNA here is from genome assembly GCA_949288585.1 of uncultured Bacteroides sp. GTDB lineage: Bacteria > Bacteroidota > Bacteroidia > Bacteroidales > Bacteroidaceae > Bacteroides. Next base: position 20,127 of record CASEKR010000056.1, read on the forward strand.
CGCATTATTATCTGTTTATCAGGCAGGGGTGCCCGTTTTTCTTGTCACCAGAAGTTACAATCCCGTGACAAAAAGAAGGCAAATGCACAGTGCAGACAAAAAAACATAAAAAAAAGTTGCGTCCTATTGCACAACATATCCAAAAAGTCCATACCTTTGCAGCGTTTTAATAAAGCAACTGATTGTATTACGTTTTTAAAAAGCAAAGAAAATGAAAAAGTTAGTTTTGATGGCCGTGGCTTTCGTAGCCGTATCTTTCGCATCTTGTGGTGGTAACAAAGCAGCTAACACTGAAACGACTGAGGCTGCCGCAACTGAAGAAGTTGTTGCTGCCAACGACAGTGCTGCTGTGGTTGCCAATGACAGCGTAGCCAACGACTCTGCCGCTGTTGCCGAATAATCCGGCCGAACGGAAGTTCAAGAGAGAATTGAAAGTCTGACGTGCATAAGCACCCAGACTTTTTTTGTGCCCTGTCCTTTCCTGCCCTCCCCCCCTTATCTTCCCCAAGAAGCCTTTTACAATTCTCAAACTAAGGTTTAGCGCGCCCAAACAAAGGTTTAGAGCGCTCAAATGAAGGTTTATCGTTTCCACTCCCCGGTTTAAGCCAAACAAAAAAAGAGCACATCCATTAGGACATGCTCTTTTCTTATCATAATATACTATGAAAAATCTTAGGCTTCTTCTGCGACTACCTCGAAAGGAATTTCCACAGAGACTTCCTTGTGCAGGCGAACGATGGCTTTGTAGCTGCCCACTTCCTTCACAGCGTCTTTCACCGTGATGAGCTTGCGGTCGATGTTGTGACCCAACTTAGCCAATTCGTCGGCAATCTGGATGTTGCCCACAGAACCAAAGATAGTGCCCGTAGAGCTAACCTTCGTAGCAATCGTCAAAGATACGCCTTCCAGCTTGGCAGCCAGTTCTTCGGCATCCTTTTTGATTTTCTCCAGCTTGTGTGCACGTTGCTTCAACTCTTCAGCCAACATTTTCTTCGCAGACGGCGAAGCGATGACAGCCTTGCCCGTGGGGATGAGGTAGTTACGTCCGTAACCCGACTTAACGGTTACGATATCGTTCTTATAACCCAAATTCGCGATGTCTTCTTTCAAAATGATTTCCATACTTTCCTCCTCCTATTTATTTCATCAAGTCTGTTACATAAGGCAGCAAAGCCAAGTGGCGGGCTCTCTTGACGGCCTGAGCCACGCGGCGCTGGTACTTCAACGAAGTACCCGTGATGCGGCGGGGCAGAATCTTGCCTTGCTCGTTCAGGAACTTCTTCAGGAATTCGGGATCTTTGTAATCAATGTACTTGATACCGCTCTTTTTAAAACGGCAATATTTCTTCTTCTTAACGTCTACTGAGGGCGGAGTTAAATATCTGATTTCTGATTGAACTTGTTGTGCCATGATTAATCCTCCTTTTTAGTTGATTTCATACTTCTTCTCTTTGCAGCATATTCAGCAGCATACTTGTCCTGCTTGAAAGTCAGGAAACGGATGACGCGTTCGTCACGACGGAAGTTTACTTCCAGCTTCTCAATGACAGAAGGCTCTGCATTGAACTCAATCAGCTGATAGAAACCTGTGGACTTTTTCTGGATAGGATAAGCCAGTTTCTTCAATCCCCAGTTTTCTTCATTTACGATCTCTGCACCTTCTGCGGTGAGGATGCCTTTGAATTTCTCTACCGCTTCCTTCATCTGAGCATCAGACAAAACGGGAGTCAAAATGAAAACGGTTTCGTATTGATTCATACTTGTTTTAAATAAATAATTAAATAAGTGTTTGTAAAAAGCGGTGCAAAGGTAAGGATTTTATTTTGATTGACAAACAGTCGGATGCTATTTTTGCATTTCGTACCCCGATTTATAGGAAATGACGGGAAGAGTGCCTATCTTTGCGACGGCATCCCTGCCCTAATCATTCACCCGCCCATCATGAAAACGGCCAAAGGCATATGGAAAAACATCGGGCTCATACTCCTCTGTTTGGGGGCACTCAACCTGGCAGCCTGTTTCTTCACCCGTCACATCAGCAACGCGGTGCTGGGTGTCTCGTTGGCCGTCATCTTCGGGGGACTCCTTATTTATATAATACAGAATAAGCGGACCGACTGCTGACCCCCACCCTACCTCCTGATGCTACACAGTACTTACGAAGAAACACTTCGGTACTTGTGAAGGAATACTCCGGCACTTGTGAAGAAAGACTCCGGTACTTGTAAAGAAAGACTCTGGCACTGGCGAAGAAGTGCCACTAACCCGCCCCACGATACAGATTTCCCAGCGAAAAAATGACGGCAGGCGGGTATTCAGAAGCCCCAAGTCAAACACATTTACGCCGAATTAGGACTTTTTAATTCTTTTCCTTTGTTTGAATTAAATTTTATACAGGCCTTTGCGCAAACAAAAGAACGGTCTTATAAGCGAACAAGCAAAGACTTAAAAAAATATGAAGAGAGAAAAGTTCAGAATCCTATTGATTCTCGTCATTGTTCTGTCGTTTGGCAACGGGCAAGCACAAGAGATACAAGACTCTGTCAGAATATACTTCCGGCAGGGCTATTCTATATTGGACATGTCCATCCGCAATAACCAGAAGGCGTTGGAACGCATCGCCGACAGCCTGGATATGGGCTACTCCGACTCCATCTACACGCTGCAAAGGATTCTGGTAGTGGGCGGTGCCTCGCCCGAAGGAAGCATTCCCCTGAACCGCAAGCTTTCCGAGAAGCGTGCCAAAATCCTTTTCCAATACCTTTCCAAATACCGCACCCTCCCCGACTCGCTCACCATCTTCCAATTCCTGGGAAGGGATTGGAACGGTCTCATTGATTTGGTGGAAAAAGACAGCAATGTGCCCTACCAAAAAGAGACCCTGGATTTCCTGCGCAACATCGTCAGGAGGCTCGACGGAGGCGAGAAAGAAGCTAACAACAACGTAGGCCGCCTCTCCAGGCTGAAAGGCGGGAAACCCTACCGCTATATGTACAGGCACCTATTCCCCGAGTTGCGAGCATCGCGCCTGCACCTGTGGTATAAAAGGGTGTGGAACCCGCGCAACCTGCCGGACATCGCCGGCATCCAACTGCCGTCCCCATCCACGCCTGAAGCTAAGATGAAGCCTGTCCCCATTGCCCCGCCTAAGAAGCCATTCTACATGGCCGTCAAGACCAACATGCTGTTTGACGCCCTGCTGATACCCAACATCGGCGTGGAATTTTACTTAGGAAAAGACTGGAGCATCGCAGGCGACTGGATGTACGGCTGGTGGAAGAAAGACCGGATACACTGGTACTGGCGGCTGTACGGCGGAGACCTCACCTTGCGGAAATGGTTCGGCAGGCAAGCCAAGGAAAAACCGCTTACAGGCCACCATTGGGGTATCTATGCGCAAGTGCTGACTTACGACTTCGAGACCGGACACCGTGGCTACATGGGCGGAGAGCCTGGAGGGACCCTTTACGACAGGGCCAGCTATGCGGCCGGGATAGAATACGGCTACTCACTGCCCGTCGCCCGAAGGCTGAACATCGACTTCACTGCCGGAATAGGCTATCTGGGCGGGAAATACTACGAATACCTGCCCATGGACGACTGTTACGTGTGGCAGTCCACCAAAAACCGCCGCTACTTCGGCCCCACCAAACTGGAAATATCCCTCGTGTGGCTGATTGGGCGCGGGAACTACAACCAAGGAAAAGGAGGTATCAGATGAAACGGGCACTCTATTTCACGGCCGCATGGCTCCTGCTGGCCGCCTGCGAACACAAGGAGCTTTGCCTCGTACATCCCCACGAAGCGACCATCGAAGTGGTGTTTGACTGGAGGGACGCCCCCCAGGCCGACCCCGACGGAATGTGCGTCTACTTCTACCCGCTGGAAGGAGCGGGCAGCCGACGCGTCGACTTCAACAACACCACGGGCGGCAAAGTGGAACTGGAGGTAGGCAAGTATGTTGTGATATGCTACAACAACGACACGGAAATCGTGGAATACCACAACACCGGCGACTTCCTGATGCATGGCGTCCACACCCGCGAAGGCAACCCGCTGGAGCCAATCTACGGTAACTCGACACAATACGCCCCGCGCGCCAAAGAGACGGAAGACGAACGCGTAGTCGTCTGCCCGGACATGATGTGGGGGTGCACCGCTACCGAAATCGAAATAACGGACACTGGCATCAGCTACGTCTGCGCTCCCTTGGGCGAAACCAAGCAGGCGACCGTCATTCCCGACAAGCAGACCATCACGCTCTACCCCCACGAACTGACCTGCACCTACACCTACGAAGTGCGCAACGTGAGCAACCTGAAACATATGACACAGATGTGCGGCACGTTGTCCGGCATGTCGGGCGCGCTGACCTTCTCGTCCGAAGAACTTGACCAGGAATGCGTGACGCTGCCTTTCGAGGCACATTCGGACGGCACATCCACCGTCACCGGCAAGTTCTACACCTTTGGGCACCACCTGCAAAATCCCGACCCGCACCGCATGGTCTTCTACGTGGTGATGGACGACGGAGCCAAATACTGCTACAAGGACGGCGACAAGCTGGACGTGACCGAACAAGTGCACAACGCCCCCGACTTCCGGCACGTGCACCTCGTCATCGACGGGCTCGACCTGCCCCAACCTATCGAAAACGGACATGGATACGCCCCCTCCGTGGACGACTGGGAGATTGTGGAAGAAGAAATCAAACTATAACGAACATCAAAGAGAAAGTCTAATTTTTAAAAAAGGAAAAGAATGAGAAAGTTGTTTTTAACAGTGTTCGGGTTCTGCATGTTAGGAGCCTGCACGCAAGACGAAGTGATGGAAGTCAACCGCAACGGAGACGAAATCACCTTCAACGTAGTGACAAATAGCGCGACACGCGCTGCCGATGTGTTTTGCAACAACAACATGCCGGACGCATTCTATGTATCTGCCAAAACGGCTCCAGAAAGCGGTTCCTCCAAGATCTACTTTAACGAAGATAAAGTTGTATCTTCGGATGGAGGAACAACATGGACCGACGAAGGAGGTGTCCGTTATTGGCCGGAAGAGAAACTGGATTTCTATGCCCACGTGAATGGCGGCGCTACTTACAACTTCAGCCCTACCGGAACCACCTTCACCGACTTCATGGTAAATGGAAGCGTTGCCGACCAAATAGACCTGCTGTACGCCGTCAAGACCGGTCAGACAAAGATATCTACTCCCGTAACACTCAACTTCCGCCACGCCCTCTCGCAAATCGTATTCAAAGCCAAGAACACGAATGCAAAGTTGTATGTGAAAATTGCCGGCGTAAAAGTAGCCAACGTAAAGAACAAAGGAACCTTCACTTTCCCAACTACGTCTACGGATGGCAATATTGAGCATCCTGAAAGCGGAACCAGTGCCGGCAGTACGACGATAGGAACTCAAGGAACCTGGAAGTTGGAAGACGGCGTAGCTACTTATGAAGCCGACTTTGCCAACGTAGAACTTGTTGGAGACGGCCAGGTTAAAAACTTGACGGATTTCACAGGCGGACACAAGGACAACAGCACCTTTGGCAACGTCATGCTCCTGATGCCCCAAACAACGACAGCTTGGGCACCGGAGACCTATCCTTCACCCACAGCACAGAGCCAAACAGATTCCTACCTGCTGGTAGACTGCGTGATATACAACGTATCCGGAGAATCCTTTGATGCTACGAACGATTTGTGCCTCTGGGGTACAGAAGAAGACGGCACTTACACCACCAAGGAACTGGCCATCCCGGCAAGCTTTACTTGGGAGCAAGGCAAGAAATACATCTACACTTTGGTATTCGGCGACGGCAATGGCGGCTACGACCCGGAACCGAACCCCGACGATCCTGATCCCGAACCCGTTCTTGTCCCTATCACATACGAAGTTTCGGTAGACGAATTTGTTAACGGAGGAGAACTTGATATAGAATCAGGATTGCCTTCCACCTCCCAAGACTAAAACAGAAGATTAACAACACTTTTCAGGCTGGGCGGGGTTGAATGTCCCTACCCAGCCACCATTGACAGAACCCATTGAAGCAAAAGGAGGAACCAGCGTATGACAAGAAAAAGTCTGTTACATAAGGCAGGGCTATCGGCTATATTGTCCTTGCTCATAGCGTCCTGCGCAAAAGACGAGATGCTGAACGGCAGGCAAATAGGCGATGGCATCATAGGCTTTGGCATCACGGCCTTAGACGCGGCAGGTAACACGTCCCAGACCCGTACCGCCACCGGCGACGACGCCCCCGTCATGCTGTTAGCCAAGAACGGAGCCGACACCCTCTACCTGCACCCCTCCGTCGAGCAAAACCTTCATGCCCCTGCCGGGAAACAGGTGGCTACCAAAGGCGTGCCTGTCACAACAAACAATTTCTCCGAACAATATAAAGATTTCGGCGTAACAGCCTACACGCAAGGCGACGAAAAGCTCTACATGGCCGACGAAAGAATCGACCGCAACACAAACAACATCTGGACCTCCAGCAGCGACACCCGCTACTGGCCCAGCGAAGAAACTGTGCTCGACTTCTACGCCTACGCGCCCTATACCTACAAAGGGGAAACGGTATTCACGGACAAGTCTGCCATAACGTGCGAAGGAAACACCATTCGTTTCTCCTACACCGTGCCTACCGGCAAGGACGAGAACGACCAGCCGGCAGATGCCATGATGCAGCCTGACATCATGTTCTCCTACACGGCCTGCAGCCAAACAAGCACCGCGCCAGAAGGCACCGTATCCCTCACATTCTCTCACGCCTTGGCGGGTGTGAAGTTTGTGGCCAACGACGTGGCGGGAGGCACTATCAATACCATCACGCTGAAAAACCTGTACGGACAAGGCACATGTGTCTATACCGCCTCCACCTCTGTCGGCGGAAACGAAGGAACGGAAAAGCCGAAAGGTACCTTCAAATGGACACCCAAAGAAGGCAGCAAAAAGGACTTCACCCAGACCTTTAACGTCCTTGTAAACGAAGGAACTGCCGACGACCAACAACCCATCACAGAGAAGAACCCCGAAACCACCTTCATGATGATTCCCCAGTCCCTGCAAGACGCAGAGGTAGAAATCAACATCACCACCACAGCCGGGGAAACATACACACTGGTCGGCTCCCTGGCACAGACAAACGACGGCCAATGGGAAGCCGGCAAGATCTACACCTATTCCATCTCGACAGAATCCATCAACTGGGAATATACCATAGAAGTAACCCCTAACATTGAATTGCCTTTAGGCGTCATAACAGGCAACTACATTGTCAAAAGTTACCGTACCCGTAAGGGAGACTCCAACATCAAGGAAGCCGTGGAATGGAGTGCCGTGGCTACAAGTGCCACGGAAACTAATCCTCATAACAATACCACAACAGATTACTTGTCAGACATAGGCCAATTGGTCACCAATTTCACCCCCAACGGCGGGACAGAAGATGCGGTTTACGAAAAATCATATTCTATTGTCTTGACCAGCACACCGATGCAAACCAGCTACGATGGTGACAACGCACTTAAGAATACAACTGCCAAAGGAACTCCCGAAAGTCCCTACGACCTGTCAACAGAAGGAGGAAGCATTCCCAGAACTACCGCCAACTGCTACATCGTCAATGCGCCGGGCACGTACCAGCTCCCGTTGGTATATGGCAATGCTATAAAGAATGAAGGCACCAACGAAGAAGCCTATAACAACGCAGCATTCGTGAACCATTTGAGTCGACAGATTACAAGTCCGTACATAAGAGAAAATTCAGATTGCACTCCGCATGACTGCACCCTCGTATGGAGTGACGGATTCTACATGTTCAAAGACGTACATCTGTCTGAAGACAAAGATTACCTGGTTTTCACCCTCGACCCCCAATTCATGCAACAAGCCAATGCCATTGTCGCCGTGCGCGATGACGCCGGAAACATCATGTGGAGCTGGCACATCTGGGTAACGGAGCATGAAGACATTTACGATACCTACGAGATTGACGACTGGGACAATGCCAGCACCAAATACCACCTCATGAAATACAACCTTGGCTGGGTAGACGGCAAACAAGTGTACTACAATGAACGAAACTTAACCTATCTATTCACGCAAAAAGGCTCTGGCAAAACCGCCGAGATAAAAGTAATACAGAAGGGCGCCACGTTCGATTATAAGGATGCCGGCTCCACCTATTACCAATGGGGACGCAAAGACCCGATAGTAGCCTTGAGGAACAGGGAGCACATAGGAGGCGCAGATTACCGACTGCA
>CASEKR010000057.1 GCA_949288585.1 uncultured Bacteroides sp.
GCTCCTTCAATAACTTCATTGCCAACTCGCTCTCTGCCATAGCTGCATACTGCTTCTTTGAAAAGAAGCCCGCCATTGACGTTTGTTTTGTCAAAGACGAGCAACTTGCTATGTTCTAAGTTATATCAAATTCACATTATATAATTGCGTAAAAATGAAAGCAAATCACAACGAGTTTTCGGGCTGGGACATGTCCGTGTTGGTTGTGCCTCATAGAGCAAAAATACAAAAATCACTTTGCCAGCCATACATCGCGAAGCGAAATCTAAACATCTCTTCTTTACCTTATCGCATGAGGAGATTCTTCACTTCGTTCAGACTATGCCTTAATGAAATAATCAAAAGTGATTTTGAGCATAGCTAATGACAAAGAAAAGAAAATTTAAACAAGATCTGACTCTTGGAGGTGTATGCTCAAGGGACAACTTCAGACCACACGCTTCCGTCCGCAAAGCGGGTCTCCAAGCGGTCTCCGGGGCACAATTCGGAGGAGGTGCGCACAACGTGCCCATCCTTCAGCGTAAGGCTGTAGCCGCGCGCCAGCAGTCTTGAGGGGGAAGCAGCATCCAGGCGGTGGCGCAATAGTTCGAGGCGGTGGCACTGCCGCTCCAACCCGGCCTCCACAGATCGGCGCAGGAAGCCGCGCAAGGCTTCTGCACGGGCACGCTCTCGACTGATCGCGCGCCACACGCCGGCGGGCAAGCGGCGCTTCAACGCCTCAAGACGCAGACCTTCGCCACGCAAGCGCGCGCCACCAGCCTGCCGCATCCGCTGAGCCAAACCCTCAAGGGCGGAAGCAGCTGCGTCCATTCGCCCTATGAGATACTCCGCCGCAGCCGTCGGAGTCTTCACTCGCGTATGGGCTACCAAGTCCAGTACGGTATCGTCCCTTTCGTGCCCGATACCCGTGATGACAGGTAGAGGGAACTGTGCGCAGGCGGCCGCCAGCAGGTAAGTGTCAAAGCCCGAAAGGTCGGCAGTTGCGCCTCCGCCCCGGATAATGACGACGACGTCGAAATCCTCCAGCCGCCGATGGATGGCATCCAAGGCAGAGAGCACGGAGGCCTCCACCGCATCGCCCTGCATGATCGCAGGAAACAATTCGACCACAAAATGATAGTGGCGCGGATGGTGCCTGAGTTGGTGGCAGAAATCATCGTAACCTGCCGCCGTAGGCGACGAGACAACGGCCACCCGCTGGGGCAACATCGGCATGGGCAGTTCTTTGTTCAATGTCAACACACCCTCTTCCTCCAACTGCCGCAGGATGTCACGCCGCCGCCGCGCCAAGTCACCCAACGTATAAGCCGGGTCGATATCATGCACCACTAAGCTGAAGCCATACAATTCGTGGAAAACGGCTGTCACCCGCACCAACACTTTGATGCCTGCCGCAAAGAGCTGCCCTGTCTCTTCCTCGAAATAAGGTCTCAGCACTCCGTAAACATTGGCCCACACGACGCCCCGCGCCTTGGCCAGCAGAGCGTTGCCCCGGGGGGACTTCTGGACGAACTCCACGTAGCAATGGCCAGCAGCGTTCACACGCACCTCGGCCAGTTCAGCCTGTACCCAATAAGATTCGGCCAAATTGTCCTCCACCGTGCGGCGCACCAACGCGTTCAGTTCAAAAAGTGACAGTACTTCCATTCTTTTACTACCTCGCTTGATACGACTGGTAAGCCCGCCATAAGTCGGGAATCCCGTAACCATAGATATTGTCAGGATATGATGCTCTGTCGCCCGACCGACGCACCAATTCCAACAGTTCCTTGGCTGTCAGTTCCGGGCACGCCTGCCACAGGCAAGCCACCATGCCGCACATGATGGGCGAAGCAAACGATGTCCCATTGGCCCAACCTTGATTTCCATTCGTCTGCATGACTGCAGACTTCAAGCCTACAGCCACCACATCGGGTTTGATACGCCCGTCAGCCGTATTGCCGATGGAAGAGAAGGGAGCCAACACTCCTTTGATGTCAATGGCACCCACCGTCAGGACATTCTCCGCATCGCCCGGCGTCGTTATCTTCTTCCACGATTCCATGCCTGCATTGCCGGCACTGCACACCAATGCCATGCCCTTGTCGGCGATGTGGGACGCCTGGCGCGACATCAGTTCATGCCGTCCGTCCAAATCACGCAGGCGGAGGTTCTGCGATGGGTCATCGTAGACATAATAGCCCAACGAAGTATTGAGCACGTCCACCCCGACGCTGTCGGCAAACTCCACCGCCGCAGCCCAATAGTCCTGCTCCACCGGTTGCTCGCTTCGCTCGTCCTCGCTGCGCAACAGCCAGTAGGATGCCTCCGGAGCAGTACCGGTCATTACCTCCGGGCGATTCATCGCCATGCAAGAGAGCACAGCCATGCCGTGGCTGCCTTTGGAATACACATCCGAACCCGGCTCCACGAAATCGCGCGTTCCCAGCACACGGATGTTGCGCATCGCCTCCATCCGGTCAGCATTGTGGAATCCGGCGTCAATCACCGCAATCACCATTCCATTTCCCCGGAATCCGGCTTCGTGCAACTTGTCGCCACCGCTCAAAGCAATCTGCCTCGTAGCCGTGCCATAGATACTGTCCGGGTGTACCGTCAGCCTATTTTCCAGCGAATCACGCTTTACATCCTTCACCTCCCAATAGGCCGGCGATGACTTCCACACCAATTCAGCCGAACGCACGAAAGGCAACTCGGCAATGCGTGCCATCTTGGTCGAATCATCGCACGCCACTGTCACGAAGTTCTCCCATTTCCCCGTCACGACCACCCGTACGCCCTGCCGACGAATCTTGTCGACATACGCTTGGCATACCGGCAGATCCGTTGAGTCTACAACCAAATGCTGCCTTTCCCTTCGCTCAATAGCCCTGCGGGAAAGATACTCCTCCGGGCAATCCAACGAATACTCCGTAGCCGCTTTGTCCTTCAGCCAGATGCGGTACATCAGCGAATCCCCCTCTGCCCATGCACCGGCCCATGCCCACAGCAGGGTCACGAGCCAAACCAGTTTTTTCTTATACATAATAAATAACGAACCATATTTAGTTTATACCATGTCGGGAGTTAGAAGAAACTCCTAAAGATAATATCATTCAATTTTGAGCATTTACTTATTATTAACAGCCCGTTTAAATTTTCATTTTCCCTGTCATTCTGAAATCTCCCTATGTGATAAAGACAGTCAGGAGATGTTTCGATTTCGCTTCGCTTCACTCAACATGACAGAGAAAGCAATTTTTAAACAGACTCTAAGTTAAGTATAGAACTTTTGAACCAATAGAAATCTTACAGACTGACATACATCCCGATGCCACGTTGGGAAGCAATGAATGCCCCGCCTACCACGCGATGCCCTACATAGAATACAGCCGACTGTCCCGGCGCAATGGCTGAAGCCTCTTCCAGGAAATGCACCAACAAACGCCCGTCGTCCAAACGGCTCACCTCGCAAGGAATAGCCCGGCCTCGGTAGCGGATACGCACACGGAGGTCCGGATGGCCAAACACCTCGCTTTCATCCACCAACTGCTCCCGTTCGGCCAACATCCAACTTGTATTCAACTGCCCGGCATCGCCCAGCATCACCGTATTCTTCTCCGGGTTAATCTTCAAGACGTAGGCAGGCTTCCCTAAAGCAATCTCCAGGCCCTTGCGTTGCCCGATGGTGTAATAGGGGAACCCTTTGTGCTCACCCAGCTTGACGCCTTCCGCGTTGACGAACCATCCCGATCCCACTTCTTCGTCCAACGTCGGACAATGCTCGCGCAGGAAGTCGCGGTAATCACCCTTGATGAAGCATACCTCCATGCTTTCGCCGTCATCCGCCTTCACGGCATATCCCTTGTCCCGCAGGTAATCGCGCACCTGCGACTTGGTATAAGTCCCCAACGGAAAGATGCAGCGGCGCAATACGTCCTGCCCCAACCGCCACAGGAAATAAGACTGGTCTTTCTTCCCGTCATCACCTGCACAGATATAGACATGCCCGCCCTGCTCTTCCAAGCGGATGTAATGCCCCGTCGAGATATATGCGCAGCCCAACCGGTCTGCCCACTCTTCCAACAAACGGAACTTGAACAACGGATTGCACATCACGCACGGATTGGGCGTACGCCCCGAGCGGTACTCATTGATGAAATAGCGCACAATGGTATCCCGGAAGCTGTCACGCTCGTCGGCCACATGATGTTCCACCCCCATCTCGCGGGCCAGCGCAGCCGCCTCCGACGGCTCATCGCCCCAGACCCACATGGTCAGGCCCACGACCTCATAACCTTGCTGCTGCAACATTAGACAAGTGGCGGTACTGTCGATACCGCCACTCATGCCTACCAATACCCTCTTTTCAGGAAGCATAATATTCTCATTCCGGGGACTTTCCTGCCCCCACTTATTTCACATTTTTTCCTTCTTCTTTCAAGTCCTCGCCCCAATGCACGCGCGCCTCGCGTTCTTCGCGTTCGCGCACCTCCTTGGCCTTGCGCGCATAGACGATGATACGCAATGACTGGTCATAAGTGAAGTAATTGTACATCCAGTTCAGCATCACGTTCACTTTATTGCGCACCCCGAGGATGGAGCGCAGATGGACCACCAGCCACAACACCCAGGCAATCCAGCCCTGCGTCTTCACCTTCTTGAACTCAGCCACCGCGCGGTTGCGCCCCACAGTAGCCATCGAGCCGAGGTTCTTGTAATGGAATGCCTTCAGGGGTTTCTTCTTCTGCATACGCTTCAGGTTCTCCGCCAGCAGCTTGCCTTGTTGGATAGCGACCTGGGCCAGTTGCGGATGGCCGTAAGGATAATCCTTGTCTGCCGTCATGATGCACTGGTCGCCAATGGCAAAGACGTCTTCCAGGCCTTCCACACGGTTGTAGGCATCCACCTTCAGGCGTCCGCCGCGTCCCATGCACTCGGGAGGCATATTGCCGATGGGCACAGCCTTCACGCCGCTCACCCAAATGAACGTGCGCGTCGGTATCTCCATTCCGTCTTCAAATATCACCTTATGGTCGCGGTAGTCGGTCACCTTCTTGTGCAGGCAGACATTCACACCCATATTGCGCAAGAACTGTTCTGCCGCCGCCGAAGATTCTGGCGACATGCCTCCCAACAGGCGTCCGGCAGCCTCTATCAGGAAGATGTTCAGCTGACTGCTGTCCATGTCCGGATAATCAGCCGGAAGCACATATCTCTTCATCTCGGACAACACGCCGGCAATCTCCACACCTGTGGCGCCTCCGCCCACGATGACTATATTCTGCAACTCATTTCGTTCCTGCTCGGTAGCACACGTGATGCTGCGCTCCAGGTTGCCCAGCAAGGCATTGCGCAGCCCCATGGCCTCGGACAAGGTCTTCATGGGCATGGCTTCCTCTTCCAATTGTTTATTCCCAAAGAAATTAGTTGTCGTGCCTGCTGCCAAGACCAAATAGTCATACTCCACTTTGCCGATGGATGTCTGCAAGATCTTCCGTTCGGGGAATATGCAACGCGCCTCGGCCATCCGGAAGTAGAAATTTTTCCGTTTCCTGAAGAGTTTCCGGAAAGGGAATGAAATGGAACTGGGCTCGATGCCCGAAGAAGCCACTTGGTAAATCATCGGTGGGAACTGATGGTAGTTGTTCTTATCTACCAGCACCACCTGCATGCCCGACTTGCGAAGGGCATTGGCCAACTTCAAGCCACCAAAACCTCCTCCTACAATAACTACTCGCTTAGCATTTGTCTTTGCAATGTTGAAACTCATACGCTTCTTATAGATAATGTGTGTAAGATTATAAGTCTTTATAAATTTCCTAAGCTGCCGCAAAAGTACAAAAAAAAGCGCAACAAGAAGCAGAGAACACAAAGTTTCTTCCATCCACTTCATAACCTCCGCCCCCGCGAAGGAGATTTTGTAACACAAATGAAACATATATGACATAACTATATAACAACCATTGCCGATTTTTGCCGTCCGAAACCATTCTATCGACTCTGACAATGAAAAAGAACCTTTGCATACTGCTCCTGGCCCTGCTCCCGCTGGCCGCCCATGCCCAAGCCGACACGCCCGGCGCGGACGGGAAAGCCATCGACAAAGAACAACTGGAACAAGAAGACTACAAGCCCGAAATCCACGGGACCCTCCGCGCCAAGTATGAATACCAAACCGGCATGGGCGCCGGACGCTTCGAAGTGCGCACCGCGCGCGTCAGCATCACAGGCAACGTCCTGCCCAAAGTAGCCTACAAGGCAGAAATAGACCTGTCCGACGAAGGCCAAATCAGGATGCTGGACGCCTACGCCCGCCTCTTCCCCCTGAAGGACTTCACCGTCACAGCCGGACAAATGCGCGTGCCCTTCACCATCGACGCCCACCGCTCGCCCCACGAACAATACTTCGCCAACCGTTCGTTCATTGCCAAACAAGTAGGCAATGTGCGTGACGTAGGCCTGACCCTGGGCTATACCTTGCCCACCGCCATGCCCATTGTCCTCGAAGGCGGGCTCTACAACGGCTCCGGCCTGACCAACCAGAAAGTGTGGCACAAAGATGTGAACTATTCAGCCAAGGCAGAACTTTTTCCCGTCGAAGGCTTCAACCTGACACTGAGCGCCCAAGGCATCCAACCCCTGGACGTATGGATGCACTCCTACGACATCGGCGCCTACTACGAAACAGACCGTTTCCACATCGAGGCGGAATACCTCTACAAACAATATTCCCACCACGCCTTCGACGACGTGCACTCGGTGGACGCCTTCGTCAACTACGACCTCCCCCTGCGGAAGGTGTTCAGCAAAATGTCCTTCCTGGCCCGCTACGACATGATGACCGACCACAGCGACGGCGAGACCCGCGACGAGGAAACCGGCGCCCTCTGCATCACCGACTACAAGCGACACCGCCTGACAGCCGGCATCACCCTCAGCCTCAGCAAAGCTTTCCGCACAGACCTGCGCCTCAACTTCGAGAAATACTTCTACCCCAAAGGCAGCATTGCCAAAGAATCGGAACAAGACAAAGTGGTGCTGGAACTGATGGTGCGTTTCTAACCCGCACACTCCCCTTTCCTACCTATTAAAGTCGTACTTCGCTCTTACCTCGCTCTTGTCCTATTACAAGAGCGAGGTACGGCTTTGGCAGGACTTTTACTGCAACAGGACATCTCTTTGCCCGCCCATCAGGGACACTTCAAAGCATCTCCAGGCACACTATTTCCCGCCCATATTTGCTTTTCTCGCCCCAAATGCTTATATTTGGAAATCCAAGAGAACAAAGCAGCATGGCAAACCCATTACTCCCAGGCCTGGCCTGGCAAGAACAAGAGAAGCTGTACGCCCAATTGCGGCAATACAACGAAGGACGCCCTTCCTACAAGGAGACGGGCGCCTATCTGGTCGTGCTGCCCCGCCCCGGCCACCCCAACTACACGCTGTGGATTTACTCCCCGCTGCCCGAACGCCAAAGCATCTTCTACCTGCACGAACTGGCCCCCGATGCCGAAGAATCCCTGCGTATGGCCAGCAGTTGGTGTTTCTACTCTTCGCGCCGGCTCTTGGTGGTAGAATACAACGCCAAGCGCATGCAGAGCCAGGGCGACGACCTGGTGCCTTTCGGCAAATACCGGGGGCACTTCCTGCACGAAGTACTGGCCGTAGACCCGGCCTACGTGTCGTGGATAGCCTTCAAGTTCACCCCGCGCATCCCCAAGCAGGAACGCTTCGTGCTGATAGCCCGGATATACTATTCAGTCCACTTGGACTTCCAGCAACGGCGCAACCGCCAAGGCATACAAGGGCATTTCATCGGGAAAGAAGGGGAAACGGTAAGAAACCTCACGCTGACCGTTACCCAGGTGCGCACGGAAGATGACCCTTACCGCACGCAGGTGCAGGACGACGCGCCCCGCTTCTACGTGCGCCAGGTGCTATGGCTGAAAGACGCCTCCGGCAACTGCGTCACCTTCCGCGTGGCGGCACACACGCCCAGCCGCGAATCGGGCATGCTTCCCGCGCTCGAACATGCCTTCCGCCCGGGCGAAACCATACAAGTGACGCGCGCCCGCGTCAGCCACACTTATGTAGCGAAAAATGTACGCTGGACACGGCTTACCTACGTCAGGCTGGCAAAAGGCAGATAGGTTTAGAAATCTTAATCTTCTGTAAGCGCGCCTGGAGACCATTTCCCCTTTTCAATATTAATATGTATATTTGCACGCGATAAACAGAAAGAAGGCCCAAGCGGGTTATTAACAAAACAGGCGACTTTTCAACCGTTTTCGCAATCTTTCTCTTTTTCAGTAGGCGCAATGGGAAATTATCACTTATTTCGCCGCCGGATAAATTTATAGAGATTATGGGAAAAATTATCGCAATGGCAAACCAAAAGGGCGGCGTAGGAAAAACTACGACGACCATTAATCTTGCCGCTTCGCTTGCCACACTCGAAAAGAAAGTGCTTGTTGTCGACGCTGACCCGCAGGCCAATGCCTCGTCGGGACTGGGAGTGGACATCAAGCAAGCAGATTGCACCATTTATGAATGCCTGATTAATCGCGCCGACGTGCGGAAAGCCCTCCATGACACAGAAATCGACACACTGAAAGTCATCTCGTCGCACATCAACCTGGTGGGGGCAGAGATTGAAATGCTGAACCTGCCTAACCGCGAAAAAATCCTGAAAGAGGTGCTTGCCCCGCTGAAAGATGATTTCGACTACATCCTGATAGACTGTTCGCCGTCGCTGGGCCTGATTACGGTCAACGCGCTCACGGCCGCCGACTCGGTCATCATCCCCGTACAAGCAGAATACTTCGCCCTGGAGGGCATCAGCAAACTGCTGAATACCATTAAAATCATCAAGTCCAAACTGAACCCGTCCCTTGAAATAGAAGGCTTCCTGCTGACCATGTACGACTCACGCCTGCGCCAGGCCAACCAGATATATGATGAAGTAAAACGGCATTTCCAGGAATTGGTCTTTAAGACCGTCATACAGCGCAATGTTAAACTAAGCGAAGCTCCCAGCTTCGGCCTGCCCACCATCCTGTATGACGCCGACTCGACCGGCGCCAGAAACCACATGGCATTGGCCAAAGAATTGATAAGCAGAAACCAAGAAAAGGCTCTTTAATAAACTATGGTACAAAGAAGAAATGCTCTGGGACGCGGACTGGATGCCCTCCTCTCGATGGATGAGGTGCAGGCAGAAGGCTCTTCGTCCATCAATGAAATAGGACTGGATAAGATTTCCGTCAACCCCAACCAGCCCCGTCGGGATTTCGACCCTGCGGCCTTGCAAGAGCTGGCCGATTCGATAGCGGAAATCGGCATCATCCAACCCATAACCTTAAGGCAGATGGGGGAGGACGAATACCAGATTATTGCCGGCGAACGGCGGTTCCGCGCCTCACAACTGGCAGGCCTGAAAACCATCCCGGCCTATATCCGCACGGCCGACGACGAGAATGTCATGGAAATGGCCCTCATCGAAAACATACAGCGAGAAGACCTGAACTCCGTGGAAATCGCCCTGGCCTACCAGCACCTCATCGACCAGTATGGGCTGACGCAAGAACGGCTGAGCGAACGCGTGGGCAAGAAACGTGCCACGATAACCAACTATTTGCGCCTGCTGAAGCTGCCGGCCCCCATACAGATAGGGCTGCAGAACAAGCAGATAGACATGGGACACGCCAGGGCGCTGCTGGCATTGGACGACCCGAAACTGCAGGTGAAAGTGTACGAAGAAATCGTACAACACAACTATTCCGTGCGGAAAGTCGAGGAAATTGTCAAGTCGCTGAGTGAAGGAGAAGCCGTAAAGAGCGGCGGGCGCAAGCTCGCCCCCAAACAGGCAAAACTCCCCGAAGAGTTCAACATGCTGAAGCAACAGTTGTCGGGCTTCTTCCAGACCAAAGTGCAACTTACCTGCTCGGAAAAAGGGAAAGGGAAAATCAGTATCCCATTCAACAACGAAGAAGAGTTAGAAAGAATCATAGGAATCTTCGACACGCTGAAAAACAGATGATAAAAAACAAACATACATATCACGTCGTGATTGCCCTGCTGCTTTGCTTCCTACAAGCGGCAGGGATTGTAGTATATGGGCAAACCCGCCCGAGGGCCGCCCAAAAGAGGACGCACCAACTGCAGATTGACACGCTCCAACAGGCAACACACCTCCAGCAAGCAGACACTTTAAGCCTGAAGGGCATACATCTCCTGAACGACTCGACGCCACAGATGCGGGCAGACAGCCTGGCCTTGGCCGACAGCATTGCCGCCGAGAACCGGAAGAAGATGCTGGAACTGACAGCCTCCCCCCAGATGGCAGAACCGCAAGCCCCGACGGATAGCCTGAGCAAAGACATGAAACGAAAACTGTGGGTGCCCAATCCGGTGCGGGCCACTTGGCTGGCCCTCATCATCCCGGGCGGAGGACAGATTTACAACCGCAAGTATTGGAAACTGCCCATTTTCTACGGTGGCTTTGCCGGATGCGCATACGCACTGACGTGGAACGGGAAGATGTACCGCGACTATTTCAACGCCTACCGCGATGCAGCCAACGGTAATTGGAACTCCACCAACATCACGGACTTGATTCCTCCGTCTTACATGAACCAGGTGTCGCAAGACAGGCTGGTCGACCTGTTGCGCCGACGGAAAGATACCTACCGGCGCTACCGCGACCTCAGCATCTTCGCCTTCGTGGCCGTCTACCTGCTTTCCGTGGTAGATGCTTATGTTGATGCGGAACTGTCCAACTTCGACATCACGCCGGACTTGAGCATGAAAGTAGAACCGACCGTCATAGACAACCAAATCAACCACTCCATGAGCAAATCAGTGGGGTTGCAATGCAGTTTCCGTTTCTAAGAACCATACGAATATAAGAACAGACAACCATCATGCACGCAAAAAACAGCTTAATCGCCGCCTCGCTTTGGGCCATCAGCCTCTTGGCCGTTTCCCCGGTCCTGGCACAAGAAAGCGTAGATATCATCATCAATGAAAATGACAGCACACACATAGAGAGCATCGAATTGCCCATCAGCATGACGTATCCGCTGGATAGCCTGCTCAACGATTGGAAAGCAAAGACCTACATTGACCTGGGCAAGGATTGCAGCACATCCAACATCAACCCCTCATTCAGCGACTCGGTGTACATTGACCGCCTCTCGCGTATGCCGGTCGTCATGGAGATGCCCTACAACGATATTGTACGCAAGTTCATAGATACCTACACCGTCCGCTTGCGCAACCATGTGTCTTTCATGCTAAGCGCCTGCAATTTCTACATGCCCATCTTCGAGGAAGCGCTCGACGCCTACAACCTGCCGCTCGAATTGAAATACCTGCCCATCATCGAATCAGCCCTCAACCCTTCTGCCGTATCACGAGCCGGAGCCACAGGGCTGTGGCAATTCATGCTGACCACCGGCAAATTGTACGGATTGGAAAGCAACAGCCTGGTAGATGACCGGCGCGACCCTATCAAGGCCACTTGGGCTGCCGCCCGCTACCTGAAAGACATGTATGACATCTACCAAGACTGGAACCTGGTCATAGCCGCTTATAACTGCGGCCCGGGCAATGTCAATAAAGCCATCCGACGGGCAGGTGGGAAAACGGATTATTGGGCTATCTACAACTACCTGCCAAGGGAAACGCGGGGCTATGTGCCGGCCTTCATCGCAGCCAATTACGTCATGACCTATTACTGCAAGCACAACATCTGCCCCATGGAGACCAATATTCCCCAAGCAACTGACACCATACAAATAAACCGCAACCTGCATTTCGAACAGATTGCCGACATTTGCCACATTCCTTTGGAAGAAATCAAAAGCTTGAACCCGCAATACAAGCGCAACATTGTGCCGGGCAACAGCAAGCCCTACACCTTAAGGCTTCCCACCGAAGCCATCAGTTCTTTCATCGACAACGAAGATACCATCTATAACCACCGCAGCGCAGAATTATTCAAGAACCGCCGCCTTGTGAATTCTGTCGGCACACGCAGCAAAGCCACAGCAGGAGATGGCGAACTGACCTATTACAGAATCAGGCAGGGAGACACCTTGGGAGGCATCGCACGGAAGTTTGGCGTTACCGTCAGGCAACTACGTAATTGGAACGGGCTGCGCAACAACAACATACGTGCCGGCCGCCGCCTGAGAATTTACAAATAAAGCCAACCGGGCAACACACTCTTGGCAAAGGAAATAAAAAAGAAGCATCAATAACCACAAAAAATAAGCATTTCCTTTGCCAGAATAAAAAAAAGGACTACCTTTGCAGCCGAAAACAAGAAACGACCTGTCAAAGGCAGTTTTGGTGCGGTAGTTCAGCCTGGTTAGAATACATGCCTGTCACGCATGGGGTCGCGGGTTCGAGTCCCGTCCGCACCGCAACTTGGAAAAGCAAGATTAGGAAAAGCTCTGGTTTCATTGGGAACCAGAGCTTTTTTATTGGCTTTCGGTCGACAAAAAAGAAGTCAGCCTGTACACATTTTTTCCGCCGAAGAGAGGCGCATCCGATTTCTTTTTGCTATTTTTGCGCTCTATTAAAGATTCTATGTTAAGAACAGAACAATGGGTATAGAACCAACAAAATATAACCTACTGAATACCATTAATTCGCCCGAAGACTTACGGCAACTCCAACCGGAGCAACTGCCAGAAGTGTGCCGGGAGTTGCGCGAGGACATCATCCAAGAGGTATCACGCAATCCGGGTCACTTTGCCGCCAGTTTGGGAACGGTAGAACTGACCGTAGCCTTGCACTACGTGCTCAATACGCCCTATGACCGCATCGTGTGGGACGTGGGGCACCAAGCATATGGGCATAAAATACTGACCGGCAGGAGGGACAACTTCTGCACGAACCGGAAACTGGGCGGCATCCGCCCCTTCCCTTCCCCCCAAGAAAGCGAATATGACACGTTTGCCTGCGGACATGCCTCCAACTCCATCTCGGCCGCGCTGGGTATGGCTGTGGCTGCCGCCCACAAGGGGGAGACAAGCCGCCACGTGGTGGCTGTGATTGGCGACGGGAGCATGAGCGGCGGGCTAGCCTTCGAGGGACTGAACAATGCTTCTTCCACCCCGAACAACCTGCTTATCATCCTCAACGACAATGACATGGCCATAGACCGCAGCGTAGGAGGCATGAAGCAGTATTTGTTTAACCTGACCACCAGCAACCGCTATAACCAATTACGTTTCAAGACCTCGCGCTTGCTGTTCAAGTTGGGCATTCTCAACGAAGAAAGGCGCAAAGCACTTATCCGCTTCGCCAACAGCCTGAAATCCATTGCCGCCCAACAGCAGAACATCTTCGAGGGGATGAACATCCGCTACTTCGGACCCATAGACGGGCACGACGTAAAGAATCTGGCACGGGTGTTACGTGACATCAAAGACTTGCAAGGGCCTAAAATTCTGCACCTACACACGGTGAAAGGAAAAGGTTTCGCACCCGCAGAAAAGGATCCGGGTACCTGGCACGCACCAGGACGGTTCAATCCAGAAACCGGGGAGCGTTACGTGACCGACGACAGCCAGCTGCCGCCGCTTTTCCAAGACGTGTTCGGCGAAACATTGGTAGAACTGGCGCAACGAAATCCGCGCATTGTGGGTGTAACTCCCGCCATGCTGGCCGGATGCTCAATGAACAAACTGAAAGATGTCATGCCCGACCGCACTTTTGACGTGGGTATTGCTGAAGGACATGCAGCCACCTTCTCAGGTGGCATGGCAAAAGAAGGACTGCAACCCTTCTGCAATATCTACTCCACCTTCATGCAACGTGCTTATGACAACGTGATACACGACATCGCGCTGCTACGCCTGCCTGTCGTACTATGCCTGGACCGCGCAGGGCTGGTGGGCGAAGATGGCCCCACGCACCATGGGGTGTTCGACCTGGCCTATTTCCGCCCCATCCCGAACCTCTCCATTGCTTCGCCGATGAATGAACACGAACTACGCCGGCTGATGTACACAGCCCAGCTTCCAGACAAAGGAACATTTGTCATCCGTTATCCACGAGGCCGGGGCGTGATGACAGATTGGCACTGCCCGTTGGAAGAAATTCCCATCGGAAAAGGACGCAAATTGAAAGACGGCACCGACGTAGCACTTATCAGCATAGGTCCTATCGGTAACTTAGCGGCACGTGCCATCGAACAGGCAGAGAAAGAAAAAGGCCTCTCCATCGCCCACTATGACTTGCGTTTCCTGAAACCGCTGGACGAAGAGATGCTGCATGAGATTGGGCAGAAATTCCGCCGGATCGTCACCGTGGAAGACGGGGTGCGCAAAGGAGGCATGGGCAGTGCCGTGCTGGAGTTCATGGCCGACAATCGCTATACGCCGCAAGTCAGTCGTATAGGAGTGCCGGACACGTTCGTAGAGCATGGGCCGGTGCAGGAACTATACCACCTCTGTGGAATGGATGAGACTGAAATTATAAAACAATTAGAACAAATAGACTGACGTGAAAATCATCATTGCTGGTGCCGGCGCAGTAGGTACCCATTTGGCAAAATTGCTCTCACGCGAGAAGCAGAACATAACCTTGATGGACGACAGCGAAGAACGACTGAGCGCCCTGAGTTCTAATTTTGACCTGATGACCATTGTTGCCTCCCCCACCTCCATCAAAGGGCTGGAAGAAGTGGGAACGAAAGACGCCGACTTGTTTATTGCTGTCACCCCCGACGAAAGCCGCAACATGACCGCCTGCATGCTGGCCAGCAACTTGGGGGCAAAGAAAACCGTGGCCCGCATAGATAACTACGAGTATTTGCTGCCACGCAACAAAGAGTTTTTCCACAAGTTGGGGGTCGATTCACTCATCTACCCGGAAATGCTGGCCGCCAAAGAAATCGTATCGTCCATCCGCATGAGTTGGGTGCGCCAATGGTGGGAATTCTACGGAGGCGCCCTGATTCTGATAGGCACCAAGATGCGCGAGAAGGCGGAAATTCTAGACGTGCCCTTATATAAATTGGGAGGTCCGACATTGCCCTACCACGTCGTGGCCATCAAGCGCGGCAACGAGACCTTGATTCCGCGTGGCGACGACGCCATCCGCCTGAACGACATCGTTTATTTCACTACCACCCGCAAGTATCTGCCCTATGTGCGGAAAATCACCGGCAAGGAAGACTACGTGGACGTACGCAATGTAATGATCATGGGAGGCAGCCGCATCGCTGTTCGAACGGCCCAATATGTGCCTGACTACATGCAAGTGAAAATCGTTGATAACGACCTGAACCGCTGCAACCGCCTGACGGAGTTACTGGACGATAAAACAATGATTATCAATGGAGATGGGCGAGACATGGACTTGTTGGTGGAAGAAGGGCTAAAAAACACTGAAGCTTTCGTAGCCCTGACGGGCAACTCGGAAACGAATATCCTGGCCTGCCTGGCCGCCAAACGTATGGGTGTCAGCAAGACCGTAGCCGAAGTAGAAAACATAGACTACATCGGCATGGCCGAAAGTCTGGACATAGGCTCGGTGATTAACAAAAAAATGATAACGGCCAGCCACATCTACCAAATGATGCTGGATGCCGACGTCAGCAATGTGAAATGCCTGACGTTTGCCAATGCCGACGTGGCAGAATTTACAGTAAAAGAAGGATCGCTCATTACCAAGCATCCGGTTAAAGACCTGGGATTCCCCAAAGGTGTCACCATCGGAGGTCTGATACGCAATGGCGAAGGCGTGGTAGTAATGGGTAATACACAGATACACCCCGGCGACCATGTGGTGGTTTTCTGCCTGAGCATGATGATAAAGAAGATAGAAAAGTTTTTTAATTAGAGTAAAAAACTGTAAAACGAAAAGTTTTTGTCACGTGGAGATAGCAAACAGGCGAGATAGATGTTGTATCTTTGCACGACAAAATTTACTATTTATAACACATTATATATATATACAAAATCTAATAGATTTATGAACTTCATTTTTTTAGTCACCGTCGTGCTGACGGCCCTTATCTTTGTAGGGCTCGTGGTCGTGATAGCGAATGCCATTGCGCCACGCTCTTACAATCCGCAAAAGATGGAGCCTTACGAGTGTGGTATCCCCACACGGGGTAAGACGTGGATGCAGTTCCACGTAGGTTACTACCTGTTTGCCATCCTGTTCCTGATGTTCGAGGTCGAGACCGTATTCCTCTTCCCGTGGGCGGTCGTCACCGCCGAACTGGGCGTTGCCGGATTGTGTAGTGTATTGTTTTTCTTGTTTATCTTAGTTCTGGGTCTTGCATATGCCTGGAAGAAAGGAGCATTGGAATGGAAATAACTAAAAGACCCAAAATCAAGTCCATCCCCTACGAAGAGTTTCAAGACAACGAAACCTTAGAGAAACTGATTCAAGAGCTTAACGCCGGCGGCGCCAATGTCATGGTAGGTGCCTTGGATGATCTTATTGATTGGGGACGTAGTAATTCTCTGTGGCCGTTGACATTCGCCACCAGTTGTTGCGGTATTGAATTCATGGCTGTAGCCTCTGCCCGCTATGACATGGCACGTTTTGGCTTCGAGGTAACCCGTAACAGTCCCCGTCAGGCCGATGTTATCTTGGTGAATGGTACCATCACCTACAAGATGGCCCCCGTGTTGAAACGTCTGTATGACCAGATGGCCGACCCGAAATATGTGGTGGCCGTGGGCGGATGCGCCGTGAGCGGCGGTCCTTTCCGGAAGTCCTACCACGTGGTGCAGGGTGTAGACCAGATTCTTCCGGTAGACGTCTATGTGCCCGGTTGTCCGCCACGTCCCGAAGCTTTTCTGTACGGCATGATGCAGTTGCAACGCAAGGTCAAGATTGAGAAGTTTTTCGGAGGAGTTAACAGAAAAGAAAAGGAAACAGAAGAATAAGATATGGAAAATACAATATATGTAAAGCCGGAAGAGCTTCACGCCACCATGTTGCACCTGCGCAAGGAGAAGAAAATGGATTTCCTCAGAAGCCTGACCGGTATGGACTGGGGAATCCCCGACGAGAAAGATGCGGAAGGTACCCTGCGCGGCTTGGGAGTGGTTTACCACTTGGAAGCGACCGCAACCGGTGAGAGAATGGTGGTGAAGACGTCCACCCTGGACCGTGAACATCCTGAACTGCCCTCCGTGTACGACATCTGGAAAGGCGCCGACCTGCCTGAACGCGAAGCATACGACTTCTTCGGCATCGTGTTCACCGGCCATCCCGACATGCGCCGCCTGTTCCTGCGCAACGACTGGGTGGGCTATCCCTTCCGCAAGGACAATGACCCCGCCAAGGACAACCCCCTGCGCATGGACAACGAAGAGACCATTGACGTGACCAGCGAAGTGGACGTGACGGCCAACGGTGAGTCCAAAGAAAAAAAGAATGAAATCTTCACCAACGAGGAATATGTGGTGAACATCGGCCCCCAGCACCCCTCCACGCACGGCGTTTTGCGCCTCCGCGTATCGCTGGACGGCGAAATCATCAAGAAGGTGGACCCAAACTGCGGATATATCCACCGTGGCATCGAGAAGATGAACGAAAGCCTCACCTACCCGCAGACATTGGCCTTGACCGACCGTCTGGACTACCTGGGTGCCATGCAGAGCCGCCATGCGTTGTGCATGTGCATCGAGCAGGCCATGGGCGTGGAAGTGAGCGACCGCGTGAAGACCATCCGCACCATTATGGACGAGCTTCAGCGTATCGACTCGCACATCCTTTACTTCGCCTGCCTCTGTCAGGACATGGGCGCCACGACCGCCTTCCTCTATGGTTTCCGCGACCGTGAAAAAATCCTCGACATCTTCGAAGAGACTTGCGGCGGACGCCTCATCCTGAACTACAACACCATTGGCGGCGTACAGGCAGACATCCATCCGAACTTCGTACACCGCGTGAAGGAGTTCATCCCCTACATGCGGCACAATCTCCAGGAATACTTCGACGTGTTCATCAACAATGTCATCGTGCAGCAGCGTCTGAAAGGCGTGGGCGTGCTGAGCCGCGAGGATGCCATTGCCTTTGGTGCCACCGGCGGCACAGGGCGTGCGGCAGGTTGGGCATGCGACGTGCGCAAGCGCATCCCCTACGGAGTTTATGACAAAGTGGACTTCAAGGAAATCGTCTACACGGAAGGCGACTGCTTCGCCCGCCTCATGGTCCGTATGGATGAAATCGTGGAAAGTCTCCACATCATCGAGCAGCTGATAGACAACATTCCCGAAGGTCCTTACCAGGAGAAGATGAAGCCCATCATCCGCGTGCCGGAAGGTTCGTACTACGCAGCCGTGGAAGGCAGCCGTGGAGAGTTTGGCGTGTACCTGGAAAGCAAAGGCGACAAGACTCCTTACCGCCTGCACTATCGTTCGACGGGCCTGCCCCTCGTAGGCACTTTGGACACGCTTTGCCGAGGCGCCAAGATTGCCGACCTGATAGCCATCAGCGGCACGTTGGACTACATCATCCCCGACATAGACAGATAATGAATACAT
>CASEKR010000058.1 GCA_949288585.1 uncultured Bacteroides sp.
GGGCGGGGTGAACTTCACGGACCTGAAGCTGGTGCTGAAGCCCGCCGTGGTGGAGGAGGGCAAGGAGGTGGCCGCAGCCGTGACGCTGAACTACGGCAACTTCCTCCAGGTGACGTTCGACTTCCTCATCATCGCCTTCTCCGTCTTCCTCTTCGTGCGCCTGCTGTCGAAGTTGAACCACAAGAAGGCGAAGCCTGCCGCCCCGGCCGCCCCTCCCGCGCCCAGCAAGGAGGAGCAGTTGCTGACGGAAATCCGCGACCTGCTGAAGGAGAAGAAGTGACCTCCGCGCCTCGTGGCGCGTCCTCGGGTTTTCCCCCGGCGCGGGGGAAACCTTTGAGGAAGGAGGTTTTTCTATGCTTTGCTTTTCTTTGCTTTGCTTTTATTTTTTTCTTTTGCTTACTTTTCTTTTTTTACCGGAGGTACGCAAAAACTGCACTTTGGTACATAAACCTTGCTTTTATTCGTGGAAAATGCGCGTTTTTTGGTACTTTGGTACATAAACCTTGCTTCTCTTCGTGGAAAATGCGCATTCTTTGTACCCCGGTCCCTTTCGGACGTGTTTTCGCTCCTTCCGCACCCGGGCCGGCCAAGCGCCGCACCCGAAGCAAACGAACGCCGCACTCGGGGTAAATGAACGCCGCACTCGGGGCGGGGCGTGATTTTGTGGGAACGATTTTTCGCGGACGGATGCCCGGAGTTTCCTGTTTTTTTTCTACATTTGCGCTTTATAACGATAAACCCGATTATTCACCAAGAGATTCAATCAATGGAGGAAAAGATTATCATTCTCGACTTCGGCTCGCAGACCACGCAGCTCATCGGCCGCCGCATCCGCGAACTGAACGTCTATTGCGAAATCGTGCCTTACAACAAATTCCCGCACGGCGACGGGAGCGTGAAGGGCGTCATCCTGTCCGGCAGCCCCTTCTCGGTGTACGACCAGGAGGCTTTCAAGGTCGACCTGGCGGGCATCCGTGGCAAACTGCCCATCCTGGGCATCTGCTATGGAGCGCAGTTCATTGCCTACACCAACGGGGGAAGCGTCGAGCCTGCCGGCAGCCGCGAATACGGGCGGGCGAAGTTAGGTCGCTTCGAGCACGACAATCCCCTGCTGAAGGGCGTGCGCGAACACTCGCAGGTGTGGATGAGCCACGGCGACACCATCACCGCCATCCCGGACAACTTCCGCATCATCGCCTCGACGGACGAGGTGGCCATCGCCGCTTACCAGGTGGAGGGCGAACGGGTGTGGGGCGTGCAGTTCCACCCCGAAGTCTACCACAGTGAAGACGGCACGCAGATGCTGCGCAACTTCGTCGTCGATATCTGCGGATGCCATCAGACGTGGAGCTCCGCCTCGTTCGTGGACACCACGGTGGCCGAGTTGAAGGAGCAGATTGGCAACGACCGCGTCATCCTCGGCCTGAGCGGCGGCGTGGACTCGTCGGTGGCCGCCGTGCTGCTGAACCGCGCCATCGGCAAGAACCTGACCTGCATCTTCGTGGACCACGGCCTGCTGCGCAAGAACGAGTTCCACGACGTCATGCACGACTACGAATGCCTGGGCCTGAACGTCATTGGCGTGGATGCCAGCGAGAAGTTCTTCAAGGACCTGGAAGGCGTCAGCGATCCCGAGCAGAAACGCAAAATCATAGGCCGTGACTTCGTGGAAGTGTTCAACGCCGAGGCGCGCAAGATTACCGACGCCCGCTGGCTGGCGCAGGGCACCATCTACCCCGACCGCATCGAGAGCCTGAACATCACGGGCAAGGTCATCAAGAGCCACCACAACGTGGGCGGCCTGCCCAAGGAGATGAACCTCCAACTGTGCGAGCCGCTGAAGTGGCTCTTCAAGGACGAGGTGCGCCGCGTGGGCCGCGAACTGGGCATACCGGAGCATCTCATCGGCCGCCATCCCTTCCCCGGACCCGGCCTGGCCGTGCGCATCCTGGGCGACATCACCCGCGAGAAGGTGCGTATCCTGCAAGATGCCGACGACATCTTCATCCGTGGCCTGCGCGACTGGAAGGTGACGGACGCCGAGGGCAACGAGACTTCGCTCTACCACCAGGTGTGGCAGGCCGGCGTCATCCTCCTGCCCGTCCGCAGCGTGGGCGTCATGGGCGACGAGCGCACCTACGAGCAGGCTGTGGCTCTGCGTGCCGTGACCTCGACCGATGCCATGACCGCCGACTGGGCGCGCCTGCCCTACGACTTCCTGGCCAAAGTCTCCAACGACATCATCAATAAGGTGAAGGGCGTGAACCGCGTGGCGTATGACATTTCGTCCAAGCCGCCTTCGACGATTGAGTGGGAGTAATGAACGCCTGATATGAATGTATCGAGGGCTGTGCTGAATGGCGGGCATTGATTGCCCGGAGTTTTGCACAGCCCTTTCTTGTCTGATTATAAACAGAGAAGCCTATGTCTGAAAAAGAATTGAATTCCTATCGTTTCAGTCCGGAGCGGGAGCCTACGGACGAGATGCTGGAGCAAATCATGAAAGAAGTGGCCGAGGAGGCGCGGACAAGCAATCGGCGTGCGGCTGAGGTCTATTGGGCCCGTATGCGGAAGAATGCGCGCGCCAAGCAGGCAAAATGGGCCGTGGAGATAGAAAGCGTACTTCATGGAGAACAATGAGCGATTGCCCGAGATGATAGTGATTGCCGGTCCTAATGGCTCCGGCAAGACATCTGTGACACAAAGGTTTCTTCATCACGAGTGGGCGGAAGGAACGCTGTATATCAATCCGGATGAAGTCGCGAAAGACAAGTTCGGTGATTGGAACTCGGCAGAGTCTGTGAGAAAGGCGGACATGATGTGCCCATTCCTAAGATTATTTCCAGATACTACAAGTCCATAGAGAACTGTCACACGGTGGCTCGTTTGGTCGATCGCCTTTATGTGTATGACAATTCTGTAGATGGGGCAGATGCAAAGTTGCTTTTTCGTTTGGTTGACGGGAACCTGAAAAAGAAATATGTGGCAGCCGTCCCTGAATGGGCGCAACTGCTGCTGGGACGAAAATAGTCTTGGCGTAGGTATTTCTTGCATCAGTTGGGGGTATTCTTCTTTCTCGTCAGCCTCGGGAACATCTTGCGCAGGCGTATCAGTTGGTGCGTGATGCTGCCCCCGGCCACGACCACCGTCACCGCCACCAGTATCAGCGTGATGCCGATGCAGTCGCGTGCCGTCAGCCGCTCGCCGAAGAGGGTGATGCCGAAGAAGATGGCCGTCACCGGCTCCAGCGCGCCGAGGATGGCCGTGGGCGTGGAGCCGATGCGCTGGATGGCGCTGGTGGTGCACAGGAAGGAGATGGCCGTTGGAAAGACTGCCAAGGCCAGCAGGTTGCCCCACAGCCACCAGCGGGTAGGCAGGCAGACGCTGCCGTCCATCCACAGGCGGACGACAAACAGCAGGACGCCGAACAGCAGGACGTAGAACGTCACCTTCAGCGTGGCCGTCTCTTTCAGGCCGGGGCGGTTGACGCCCACGATGTAGATGGCGTAGGACAGGGCCGAGGCGAAGACCAGCAGCGTGCCCGTCAGGCTCAGCGTGGCGCCGTCGCCTCCCTGGTAGAGCATGGCGATGCCGCCCAGGGCCAGCAGGATGCAAAGGGATGTCTGGAGGGTGACCTTCTCCTTGTAGACGGCAGCCATGATGAGTGCCACGAGGATGGGGTAGATGAAGAGGATGGTCGAGGCGATGCCCGCGTCCATGTAGTTGTAGGCTTCGAACAGCGTGAGCGACGAGACGGCCACCAGCAGGCCCAGCACGGCAAGGGGGACGACAGACGGGCGGGAGAGGCGGAAGTCGCGCCCGCGTCCCTTGAGCATGGCGCCCACCAGGGGGATGGCGAAGAGGTAGCGGAAGAACAGCACGGAGTCGGGGTTCATGCCGTCCGCATAGAGCGGCAGGGCGAACAGCGGGTTCATGCCGTAAGTGGCCGCAGCGATGACGGCCAGGAGGTAGCCTTTGGCTTTTTCATTCATGGGGCGGGGCAGTTTTGCGGTTGGTTATCCGATGAGGTCTTCCAGGTGGGGGACGGCTATCTCGCCCCGGTGCAATTCCACCAGCCCCTTGTCCTGCATGGCGTTCAGCGCGTGCGACACGTTCAGGCGGGTGTCGTTGACTATCCGCGCCAGGTCTTCCATCTTTATCTTCAGCAGTTTCTCTCCGTAGGGGCGCTCCACGCGGTTGGCAATGAAGCGTGCGATGCGCTCGCCGACGTCGCCGTTGTTGGGCGTCCAGAGCCGCCGGCGCAAGGTCTGGGCGCGGTTGCTGACGATGTTGATGTAGTTCAGCCGGAAGATTTCGTATTTGAACAGTTCGCCGGTGACGAAAGACTTGGCGATGCTGACGGTGTCTGCCGTCTCCTTGGCCGTGTAGGTGGAAACGTAGCGGGTGTTCATGCCGAACATGGCCTGCGGCTCGACGAGGTAGGGCGCCTCGTAGTGCTCGACGCACTGGTACAGGTTCTCGGCGGCGGGCGTGGTAGCGCTGATTTCCCCTTTCAGCAGGAAGATGAGTTGGTTGCAGGGGTCGTCCCGCCGGGCGATGGTTGTCCCCGCCTTCCATTTGGCAAATTGCAGCTTGACCTTCGCCAGAATGTTGGTGAGGTCTTCCAGCGACAGCCCTTGGAAGAGGGGCAGTTGCAGCAATGTGTCAAACATTGAGTAGTCCATGCGCGTAAGCTTTCTTTTCTGCACGCAAAAGTAGTGATTCCCGGGGTGCAGGCGTTTCCTTTTGCCGCATTTTTATCATTTCTTAAAAGATGGGCGGCGTCAGCGGTTTTTCCAGAAGGCGGAGTAGAACATCAGCATGACGGCGAACATCTCCAGACGGCCCAGCAGCATGAGGAAGGAACTGAGCCACTTGCCGGCTTCGGGCAGGGCGCTCCACGAGTAGGCGGGGCCGAAGATGCCCAGCGCCAGCCCGGCGTTGCCCATGCTGGAGACGCAGACGCCGAAGGCGTCCATGAAGCCCACGCCCATCAGCATCAGTAGTATCCACCCCACGAACACGCACGCCAGGTAGAGGCAGATGAAGAAAGCCACGCTGAGCACGACGTTGGAGGGGACGGCCTGGCGGTTGACGCGTATCTGCATCACGGCGTTGGGGTGGAGCAGCTTGCGGAAGTGGTTGCGTATGCCCTTGGTCATGATGAGCAGGCGCAGGTTCTTGATGCCGCCGCTGGTGGAGCCGGTGCAGCCGCCGGCCAGCATGGTGTAGACCAGCAGCAGCCACGTGAAGGGCGGCCACAGCATGTAGTCGTCGGTGGCGAAGCCGGTCGACGTGTGCAGCGTCACTACCTGGAAGAGGGCCTTGCGGAAGGCTTCTTCCAGCCCGTAGCCCCGCTGGAGCACCAGGGCGGCGGCGATGGCCAGCGTCACCCCGAGGATGGAGCCGAGGAACCAGCGCGTCTCTTCGTCGCGCCAGATTTTGCCGAACTTGCCCTTCAGGCACGAGAAGTAGAGCGAGAAGTTGATGCCCGCCAGTATCATGAAGATGGCTATCACATATTCTATATAAGGGGAGTTCCAGTAGGCCACGCTGGCCTGCTTGGTGGAGAAGCCGCCCGTGGCGACGGTGGCGAACGTGTGGCACACGGAGTCGAACCATCCCATGCCTCCCAGCCGCAGCAGGATGGTCTGGCTGACGGTCAGGATGAGGTAGATGCTCCACAACCAGCGGGCCATGGTGCTCACCTTGGGGTGTATCTTGTCGTGCGTCACGCCCACGGCCTCGGCCGAAAACAGTTGCAGGTTGCCCCCGTCGCTGAAGGCGGGCAGGATGGCGATGGCGAAGAAGACGATGCCCAGGCCGCCTATCCAGTGCGTCAGGGCGCGCCAGAACAGGATGGCGTGCGACTGCGTGTCGATGTCGTCCATGATGGTCGCCCCCGTGGTGGTGAAGCCGGACATGGTCTCGAAGAAGGCGCTGCCCACCGTGGGCACGCTCTGGCTCAGCAGGAAGGGCAACATGCCGAAGAGGCTGAACAACACCCACGTCAGGGCGGCCACGCAATAGCCGTCGCGCTTGCCCATGCGCCGTTCGGCTCCCCGCCCGCCCAGTATCAGCAGGCCGGCGGCCAGGGCGGTGATGCCCGCCGAGAGCAGGAACGCCCAGCCGTCCGTCTCCCGGTAGAACCAGGCCACGCCCACGCAGGTCAGCAACATGCACACCTCCACCAGCAACAGCACGCCCAGCACGCGCAGGATGATGCGGCGGTTGATGAGGCTGTTGCGCTTCCTGTTGTTCACGTACAGGCTGTCCGATATGTAACCTTCCATTTCTTTGCTTTCTCTTTTTCCTCTTGTCGTTTAAATATACCTTTACTTTCGCCGCACCCGGCATTTGCTTCCGCCGCACTCGGCGTTTGCTTCCGCCGCACTCGGTGCAAGTCCCATCCGTACCCGGCGCACGGCGGTTTTCCGGCGTGCCTGCGGGGGCGATACCCCGTTTTTGCGGTGCAATACTACGATAATTTGTCCGAATACTGAAAAAAAACTTCCTTTTTATTTTGTGTGTGGTCATAAATTTGTACTTTTGAGGGTCGCAACGCGAAGAGCGACGTATGAAGCACAGAATAATTTAACCTTTAATAATGTATAACCATGAGCTATTTACGATTTGACAAGACCTTGATGACCAATCTTCAAGAGTCGTTGCCTCGCGAAATACTCCGGACCAACAAGTCGGGTGCTTATCACTGCACGTCAATAGTAGATTGCAATACACGCAAGTATCATGGCTTGCTGGTTATCCCCGTCCCCAACCTGGACGACGAGAACCACGTGTTGCTTTCCTCCCTGGACGAAACCGTGATCCAGCACGGCGCCGAGTTCAACTTGGGACTGCATTACTATGGCAACGGCCATTTCAGCCCCAACGGTCACAAGTACATCCGCGAGTTCGATTGCGAACACATCCCCGCCACGACCTACCGCGTGGGAGGTGTCATCCTGAGAAAAGAAAAGATTTTCGTCCACCACGAAAACCGTATCCTCATCCGCTACACCCTGGTCGACGCCCATTCGGCGACCACCCTGCGTTTCCGCCCCTTCCTGGCCTTCCGCAGCGTGCGTGAATACACCCACGAGAACGCGCAGGCCAACCGCGACTACCAGCAGGTGGAGAACGGCATCAAGACCTGCATGTATCCGGGATACCCCGAACTGTACATGCAGCTGAACAAGAAGAACGAGTTCCACTTCCAGCCCGACTGGTACCGGGGCATCGTCTACACCAAGGAGCAGGAGCGCGGCTACGACTTCAACGAAGACCTCTACGTGCCCGGCTACTTCGAGGTAGACATCAAGAAGGGCGAGAGCATCGTCTTCTCCGCCGGCATCTCCGAAGTGTCTACCCGCCACCTGAAGCAGACCTTCGAGGCCGAAGTGGCCGACCGCACCCCGCGCGACAGCTTCCTGCACTGCCTCACCAACTCCGCCCACCAGTTCCACAACAAGCAGGGCGACGAGCACTACATCCTGGCGGGCTACCCGTGGTTCAAGTGCCGCGCGCGCGACCTCTTCGTCTCCCTGCCCGGCCTGACGCTGGCCATCGACGAGCAGGACGAGTTTGAGGACGCCATGAAGACCGCCGAGAAGGCCCTCCGCCAGTTCATGGCCGGAGAACCGTCCACCTACAAGGTCTACGAGATGGAACACCCCGACGTCCTCCTGTGGGCCGTGTGGACCCTGCAGCAGTACGCCAAGTTCACCTCGCGCGAACACTGCCGCCAGATGTACGGCGCCCTCTTGCAGGACATCATGAAGTACCTGCTCAGCCGCAAGCACAACAACCTCTTCCTCCACGACAACGGCCTGCTCTACACCAACGGCTCCGAACGCGCCGTCACCTGGATGAACTCCACGGCCAACGGCCGCCCCGTCATCCCGCGCACCGGCTACGTGGTCGAGGTCAACGCCCTGTGGTACAACGCCCTCCGCTTTGCGGCCGACATGCTCCGCGAGGCCGGCGACGAAGTGGGCGCCAACAGCTATGACGCCCAGGCCGAACTGACCGGCAAATCCTTCGTCGAAGTCTTCCGCAACGAATACGGCTACCTGTTCGACTACGTGGACGGCTACATGATGGACTGGAGCGTGCGCCCCAACATGATATTCGCCGTCGCGCTGGACTATTCGCCCCTGGACAAGAAGCAGAAGAAGCAAGTGCTGGACATCGTGACCAAGGAACTGCTGACCCCGAAAGGACTCCGCTCGCTCAGCCCCAAGAGCGGCGGCTACAACCCCAACTACGTGGGACCGCAGACCCAGCGCGACTATGCCTACCACCAGGGGACGGCCTGGCCCTGGCTGCTGGGCTTCTACGTCGAAGCCTACCTGCGCATCTACAAGACCAGCGGCCTGTCCTTCCTGGAACGCGCCCTCATCGGCATGGAAGACGAAATGACCTGCCACTGCATCGGCACCCTGCCCGAACTGTTCGACGGCAACCCGCCGTTCACCGGCCGTGGCGCAGTCTCCTTCGCCATGAACGTGGCCGAAATCCTGCGCGCATTGAGACTATTATCCATGTATAACAACAACGCAGAATAAAGAGAGGAGGAACAAGATGAAAGTTTTAATGTTCGGATGGGAATTTCCTCCCAAGATATACGGCGGCCTGGCTGTCGCTACGTATGGAATCACCAAAGGCCTGAGCGTGCAAGGGGACGTGGAAACCACCTTCTGTATGCCCAAACCCTGCGGCGACGAAGAAAAGTTCTTGAACATCATCGGCATGAACCAAGTGCCCATCGTGTGGCGCGACATGGACCACAACTGGCTCACCTCGCGCCTGGGGCCAGGCATGACGCCCGAACTCTATTACGACCTGCGCAACCACATCTACGCGGACTTCTCCTACATGCACGTCAACGACCTGGGCTGCATGGAGTTCGCCGGAGGCTATCCCTCCAACCTGAATGACGAGATCAACAACTTCTCCATCATCGCAGGCGTGGTGGCGCGCCAGCAGCAGTTCGACATCATCCATGCACACGACTGGCTGACTTATCCCGCCGGCGTCCATGCCAAGATGGTCAGCGGGAAACCCCTGTGCATCCACGTGCACGCTACCGACTTCGACCGCTCGCGCGGCAAGGTCAACCCCACCGTCTACGGCATCGAGAAGAACGGCATGGACTACGCCGACTGCATCATGTGCGTGTCCGAACTGACGCGCCGCACGGTCATCAACGAGTACCACCAAGACCCGCGCAAGGTCTTTGCCGTGCACAACGCCGTCTACCCCTTGCCGCAGGAGTACCAGGACATCCCCCGTCCCGTCCACGACAAGGAGAAGGTGGTTACCTTCCTCGGCCGCATCACCATGCAGAAAGGCCCCGAGTACTTCGTCGAGGCAGCCGCCATGGTGCTGAAGCGCACGCGCAACATCCGCTTCGTCATGGCCGGCTCGGGCGACATGATGAACGCCATGATCAACCTGGCCGCCGAGCGCGGCATTGCCGACCGCTTCCACTTCCCCGGCTTCATGAAGGGCAAGCAGGTGTACGAGGTCTACAAGGACAGCGATGTCTTTGTCATGCCTTCTGTCTCCGAACCCTTCGGCATCGCGCCGCTGGAGGCCATGCAGTGCGGCACGCCGTCCATCATCTCCAAGCAGTCCGGTTGCGGCGAAATCCTGACCAACGTCATCAAGACCGACTACTGGGACATCCACGCCATGGCCGACTACATCCACTCCATCTGCACCAATCCCGCCCTGTTCAACTACTTGCAGGAAGAAGGCAAGAAAGAAGTGGACGGCATCACGTGGGAGAAAGTGGCCCTGAAGGTGCGCGGCCTCTACGAGAACGTATTAAAGAATTATAGGTAACACAATCAAACAATACTTAACATGAGAACGATTTGTCTTTATTTCGAGATACACCAGATTATCCATCTGAAACGTTACCGCTTCTTCGACATCGGTAACGACCACTACTACTACGACGACTATGCCAACGAGGCTGGCATGAACGACGTGGCCGAACGCTCGTACATCCCGGCGCTGAACACCCTCATCGACATGGCGAAGAAGTCCGAAGGGGCGTTCAAGGTGGCCTTGTCCATTTCGGGCGTCGCCCTGGAGCAGTTGGAAATCCACGCCCCGGCCGTCATCGACCTGCTGCACCAGTTGAACGACACCGGCTGTTGCGAGTTCCTGGCCGAGCCTTACTCTCACGGCCTCTCGTCGCTGGTCAACGAAGACTGCTTCAAGGAAGAAGTCATGCGCCAGGCCGCCAAGATGAAGCAGATGTTCGGCAAACAGCCGAAGGTGTTCCGCAACTCCAGCCTGATTTACTCGGACGAAATCGGCGCCGTGGTGGCCGGTATGGGCTTTAAGGGCATGCTGACCGAGGGTGCCAAGCACGTGCTGGGATGGAAGAGCCCGCACTATGTGTACCACTGCAACATGAACCCCAACCTGAAGCTGTTGCTGCGCGACTACAAGCTGTCCGACGACATCAGCCTGCGCTTCTCCAACTCCGAGTGGAACGAGTTCCCGCTCTTTGCCGACCGCTACATCGGTTGGATAGACTCCATGCCGCAGGAAGAGCAGGTCATCAACATCTTCATGGAACTGAGCGCGCTGGGCATCGCGCAGCCGTTGTCGTCCAACATCCTGGAGTTCATCAAGGCATTGCCCGTCTGCGCCAAGGAGAAAGGCATCACCTTCTCCACGCCGAGCGAAGTCATTGCAAAGTTGAAGTCCGTCTCCCAACTGGACGTGCCCGACCCCATGTCGTGGCTGGACGAGGAACGCGACACGAGTTGCCTGCTGGGCAACGTGATGCAGCGTGAAGCCTTTAACAAGCTGTACAGCGTGGCCGAACGTATCCACCTGTGCGACGACCGCCGCATCAAGCAGGACTGGGACTACCTGCAGGCCAGCAACAACTTCCGCTTCATGACCACGAAGAACAGCGGCGTGGGCTTGAACCGTGGCATCTACGAGTCGCCGTACGACGCCTTCACGAACTACATGAACATCCTGGGCGACTTCATCAGCCGTGTCAACTCGTTGTATCCCGTCGACGTGGACAACGAAGAGTTGAACCCGCTGCTGACCACCATCCGCAACCAGGGCATCGAGATTGAAGAACTCCGCAAGCAGTTGGAGAAGGCCGAGGCCAAGCTGAAGAAGGAAGAAAAGGCTGCCGCCCCGAAGCGCAGGACGACGAAGAAGACGGAAGCCTAAGCGTCCTTCCTGCAAAGAAATAAGAAAAGCTCCACCGGTTCTGCCGGTGGAGCTTTTTTGTGTGTGGGTGCGGGTCGTGGCTTATTCCCTCGTCGCCTCGGGCGCGTCGAAGCTGGTGTAGGTCACTTCCAGTTTCAGCGGGTTCTTCAGCGGGGAGTCGGCGCCGCCTTCGCGTTCGGGGCCGCCGTACAGCTTGGCGTAGCCCGGCTCCAGGTCGTGCTGCACGTTGATGATGCGCGTGGACTGGTAGCTGTCATTGCTGGTGGTGACGACGACGGGAATCAGGAGCACTTTGTCCCATTCGTTTTCTTCCATCCATTTCTCTTCGTCCCAGGCGTCTCCTGCCGCTTCGCGGGCTTGCTTCTTCTCGTTGATGCAGTAGCTGACCAGCCGGGCAATGTTGCCGAAGGTGTACTGGTTGGTCTCCTCCGCGTTGTGCGTGGCCACGTAGGAGGTGATGTCGTCGGGCACTTCGTTGTTCTCGAAGAATTTCCGGTAGTCTTTCTTGCGCACCAGCAGCACTTCGCCGGGGGTATCCATGCTGAAGTCATACTTGCTCTCCTGGCGGTAGTTGGTGAAGGTCAGGCGTGCACCGTTCAACGTGTCGTTGGCCAGTTGGTTGTAGATGTCGTCGTAGGGCAGGGTTGCTTGCGTGAAGATGCCTGCGGGCGATTTCAGGTAGGTGTGGCCGGTTTCGGCGGCTTTTTGCTGGATGCGGTCTGAGTTGACGAAGCGGTTGATTTGCGTCACTTCCTTGGTGGAAGCGAAGAGCGTCTGGGTGCTGTAATAGGTAGAGTCCGTGCCGTCTTTCTTCTGGAGTTTGACGCCGGTGGTGTCGTTGACGTAGAAGAAGTGGAACTGCATCTGCAGGTCTACGCGGTAGGCGTAGAGCACGGTGCCGTCGCCTTGGTCGGTAGTCAGGTAGACTCCTTTGAACACGTTGTCGATGAAGGCGTCCGAGCCTTTGAAGTATTCGGGGTGTTCGCGGTAGGGCTTCAGGATTCTTTCTTCGCCGAACTCTTTGTTGGGGAGCTTGAAGGCGACGTAGGGCGTGTAGGTGGAGTTCCCGTAAGAGTCGGTCTCGTTGCGCACGGAGTCGGGGATGGAGGCGTCGTAGGCGGAGTAGGCCACGCGTCCCAGCAGCCCGGATTCGTCGTAGTATTGTTTGGGGTCGAGGTCGGTGTAGCGGTGGTCATAGTCCAGTGCCGTGTTGAGCTCGTAGGCGCTCATGCGGCAGGCGTTGAGCGAGTCGCCGAACCAGTCGTCATAGTAGACGACCAGGCGGACGGCGGTCACGCTGTCGCCGCTCATGAACCCGGTGGCTTTCGTGGGGTTTCCCTCTGCGTCGCGTTCGGTGACGCGGTAGACTTCGGGCAGCGAGAAGTTCTCGGTGCAGGTCAGTGCGGTGAGGAAGCCCGATTCGTAGTATCCGAATTCCGGGTCTGTGTAGCGGCCGATGTATCCGGTGCTGGTCTTGGCGAACACGGGGCCGGCTTCGACCGATTGTGTCTCTACGTCGAACATCAGGGTGTGCGCCGACATGTAGTCGGATTCGGGGTCCAGCATGCTCATGCCCAGTTGGCCGGTTTCTTCGTCGCAGCTGGAGAGCGCGGCGGCGGCCATGAGCACGGATGCCAAGTATTTTAGTTTCATAAGTTTTCTGGAGTATTTGGGTCGTATTAATCTTGTTCTTCGTCTTCGTCGTCGCCTCCCCCCAGCAGGTTGTAGAAGTTGTTGCAGGCGTCGGCGAAGTTGTCGGCGCTGTAAGGCAGGAAGGGTTTCCCGCTCTGGCGGGCGTATTCCAGCACTTGTTCGTCCACGTGTTCGCTCTGCTGCACGATGCCGTCGGCGTAGTCGATGGCCAGTTTGTTGAGGCCTGCGTAGTCGACGGGGCTTTTCACGTTGGCCAGGTCTTTCTTGGCCACGCCTTTCATGATGATTTTGTTGGCGAAGTTGGGGTCGAGGGGTTGCCGGAAGCCTTCCTCGTAGAGCGAGTACACCACTTTGCTGTCGCGGAAGGAGGGCTCTTCGCGGTAGGCGCGTTTGAGGTAGAGGGGCGCCAGGGCGCTCATCCATCCGTGGCAGTGGATGATGTCGGGCTGCCAGCGCAGTTTCTTCACCGTTTCCAGCACGCCGCGTGCGTAGAAGATGGCGCGTTCGTCGTTGTCTTCGTATTCGTTGCCGTCCTCGTCGGCTGCTTCCATGCGGTTCAGGAAGTAGTCGTCGTTGTCGATGAAGTAGACCTGCATCCGCGTGGATTGGATGGAGGCCACCTTGATGATGAGGGGGTGGTCGGTGTCGTCGATGATAAGGTTCATGCCGGAGAGGCGTATGACTTCATGCAGTTGGTTCCTGCGCTCGTTGATGTTCCCCCATTTGGGCATGAATGTCCTGATTTCGCGTCCTCTCTCCTGAATGGCCGACGGCAGGTTGCGTCCTGTGAGCGACATTTCTGAATCAGGAAGGTAAGGAGCGATTTCTTGGGTTATGAATAAAACTTTGTTCATCTTTGTCATAGTCACAGTCTTCTCTTCTTCGTTTCTGAGTGCAAAGGTACGAAAATTTTTGCGCAATCGTGCGCTTTCCCTTCTCCTATTATTCCTTATGTTTTGTTAAGAGATTGTATGACAGCCTGCTGCGCCGCTTCCTCGGCTGCCTGGCCGACGGTTTTCCGCGCATAAATTCGCGTGATTTTTTCGTTATGTGGTAAATAATGACTTATTTTGCAGCCGATTTCCCGGCGCCGCTTCCCCCGGTTGTCCCGAGTACGGTCCGTGTTTGTCCCGAGTGCGGCAAACGGAAGTCCCGGGTGCGGCGGAGGCAACCCCCTGGCGGAGGGCGTCCGGACGGGCTATGGAATGTTGATTTATTTTACATAACTTATTCAGTGCAATGAAAGTAATTCATACAGTCGCTGCCTTGCAGGCCGAATTGTCGGCCTTGCGGGCCGAAGGTAAGAGCGTGGGCCTGGTGCCCACGATGGGTGCGTTGCACGCCGGCCATGCCTCGTTGGTGGACCGCAGCGTCAGCGAGAACGACGTGACGGTGGTCAGCGTCTTCGTCAACCCCACGCAGTTCAATGACAAGAACGATTTGCAGAAGTATCCGCGCACGCTGGAGGCCGACTGCGCCCTGCTGGAGCAGCACGGCGCCGCCATCGCCTTCGCCCCCTCGGTGGAGGAGGTCTATCCCGAGCCGGACACGCGCCAGTTCAGCTACGCGCCGCTGGACACGGTGATGGAGGGCAAGTTCCGCCCGGGACACTTCAACGGCGTCTGCCAGGTGGTGAGCAAGCTGTTCGACATGGTGAAGCCCGACCGCGCCTACTTCGGCGAGAAGGACTTCCAGCAGCTGGCCATCGTCCGCGAGATGGTGCGCCAGATGCATTTCCCCCTCCAGATAGTGGGCTGCCCCATCGTGCGCGAAGCCGACGGCCTGGCCCTGAGCAGCCGCAACAAACGCCTCACGCCCGAACAGCGCGAAGAAGCCCTGCAAATCTCGCAGACGCTCTTCGCCAGCGTGGAGTATGCCAAGACGCACACCGTGCAGGAAACGAAGCAGTTCGTGGAAGACCGCATCGCCCAGGCTCCCGGCCTGACGCTGGAATACTTCGAACTGGTGGACGGCAATACCTTGCAGAGTATCGCCGACTGGAAGGACACGACGTATCCCGTGGGCTGCATCACCGTCTTCTGCGGCGAAGTCCGCTTGATTGACAACATTAAATACTAACTTCTTGAATGAAGAATGAAGAATGATGAATGAAGAATGGCGCAGGCAGCGGATTCGCGCACGGTTCTCTCATTCATCGTAAATTCTTCATTCTTCATTCTTAATTCTTCATTGAATAATCATGTTTATTGAAGTATTGAAATCGAAAATCCACTGCGCCCGCGTCACCGAGGCCAACCTCAACTACATGGGCAGCATCACCATCGACGAGGACCTGCTGGACGCCGCCAACATGATTGCCGGCGAGAAGGTGGCCATCGTGGATAACAACAACGGTGAGCGCTTCGAAACGTATATTATAAAAGGTGAGCGCGGAAGCGGGTGCATCTGCCTGAACGGCGCCGCCGCCAGGAAAGTGCAGCCGGACGACATCGTCATCATCATGTCCTACGCCCTGATGGACTTCGAAGAGGCGAAGAGTTTCAAGCCGACGGTCGTCTTCCCCGACCCGGCGACGAACAAGCTGGTATAAACCGGTACATCCGTTGCGCTATGAACAGAACTGCCTTCTTCGCTTTCCTGCTCTCCCTCCTGTTGTGCGGGGGCTTCATCCATGCCCGGGACAAGGAAACCCATTCTTTCCGCCTGGGCGAGAACCAATTCTGGCTGGACGAGAAACCTTTCCAAATCATCTCCGGCGAGATGCACCCCGCCCGTGTCCCCGCCGAGTATTGGCGTCACCGCGTCCGCATGATTAAGGCCATGGGCTGCAACACGGTGGCCTGCTACGTTATGTGGAACTACCACGAAAGCCGCCCGGGCGAGTTCGACTTCCGGACCGGCAACCGCAACCTCGAGGAGTTCATCCGCATCGTGCAGGACGAAGGCATGTTCCTCCTCTTCCGCCCCGGCCCCTACGTCTGCGGCGAGTGGGACTTCGGCGGCCTGCCGGCTTACCTCCTCTCCATTCCCGACATTAAAATACGTTGCATGGACCCGCGCTACACGGCTGC
Source organism: uncultured Bacteroides sp. (assembly GCA_949288585.1). GTDB lineage: Bacteria > Bacteroidota > Bacteroidia > Bacteroidales > Bacteroidaceae > Bacteroides. Next base: position 15,900 of record CASEKR010000058.1, read on the forward strand.
CGTGGAGCGGTACGTCAAGCAACTGTCGCCCCTCGTCCGCAAGTACGAGGTGGGCAACGGCGGCCCCATCCTGATGGTGCAACTGGAGAACGAATACGGCAGCTACGGCAACGACCGCCGCTACCTGAAGTGGCTGCACGACCTCTGGCGTTCGGAGGGAGTCACCGTCCCCTTCTACACGGCCGACGGGGCTACGCCCGCCATGCTGGAGGCCGGCACCTACCCCGGCGCGGCCATCGGGCTGGACCCTGCCGCTTCGCAGGCCGAGTTCGACGAGCCGCTGAAGCTCCGCCCCGACGCCAGCGTCTTCTGCTCCGAACTCTATCCGGGCTGGCTGACGCACTGGCGCGAGCAGTGGAGCGGGCGGCCGACGGAATCCATCGTCGCCGATGTCAAGTGGCTGCTGGAGAACGGCAAGTCGTTCAACTACTACGTCATCCACGGCGGCACGAACTTCGGCTTCTGGGCGGGAGCCAACTCCCCCAAGCCGGGCGTCTACCAGCCCGACGTCACCAGCTACGACTACGACGCCCCCATCAGCGAGCGCGGAGAAGTTACGCCGAAATACCTGGCTTTGCGCAAAGTAGCCCAGCAGTATAGCCGGAAGGAACTGCCTGCCATCCCCGACCCGCTGCCCGCCATCGCCTTCCCCGCCGTCCGGGCGGAGCGATTCGCCTCGGTGTGGGACAACCTGCCCGCTGCCCGCGAGATTGTGCAGCCCGTCCCGATGGAGATGCTGGACCAATACGAAGGACTGATTCTCTACCGCACGCGCCTGACAGGCCATAAGAGCGGCACGCTGCGCATCGACGAGGTGCACGACTATGCCACCGTCTTCCTCGACGGACGCTACGTGGGCAGCATCGACCGCACGCTGGGGCAGAACTCCCTGGCCCTCCCCGCGTCCGACAACGAGCATCCCGTGCTCGACATCCTTGTGGAAAGCATGGGGCGCATCAACTTTGCCGCGCAGATGATTGACCGCAAGGGCATCACCGACCGCGTCACCCTGAACGGCATGACGCTGATGGACTGGGAAGCGTACTCCATCCCCATGTCCGCTGAGTATGTATCTTCGTTGAAGGCAAGCGACACTGTCCGCCCGGGCATGTTCTTCAAGGCCACGCTCGACCTGGACGAAACGGGCGACTGCTACCTCGACATGCGCGGCTTCACCAAGGGCATGGTCTACGTCAACGGCCATAATCTGGGCCGCTACTGGAACGTCGGCCCGCAATACCGCCTCTATTGCCCCGGCGTCTGGCTGCGCAAGGGCGCGAACGAAATCATCGTTTTCGACATGCACCAGACCGAACCGGGCGACATCACCGGACACACGACGCTGAAGTGATGCCCTATATAGAATAAAGGTATAAGAAAACAACGCCCCGCCTGCTCCCTTCGTTTGGGTTGAGCAGGCGGGGCTTGTTGTGTCAAGGCATATACCAATAATCCCTTCCGTCTTTCCCCGCCTGCAAGATACCTCCGCGCGGCACTTGCCGCCAGGCGCAAAGGGCGTTCATGTAGTCCGGCGCAGACCCCACGGCGCACATGATGGCGCATCCCCAGCATAGCGAAGCCAAAGCCTTGGCTTCGGCGGGACAAAGCAGAAAGACCGTCCAAGGGATGAGGCAGAGCAGCGTGGGCAGCAGGCACATCACGAAATAGCGTCCCCGACGGATGGGTGCCCCGCAATCCACGTAGAACAGGCCCCGCCGGTAGAGCACACCGATATGCGCCGTCGCCCTCTTAGGATAGACCCAGGCGTGCAGGCATTCATGTAGAGGCCCCAGCAGCAGAGCCAACGCCATGCCCGCCAGTATCCACGGTTTGTCCCTCATGTCGGTTTGCAAGAGTTCATTCTTCAGGTAGAGCGAAGCCAACACGGGCAGGTAGACAGGTGCGGCCAGCAGAATGGCTTTCAGCCAGAAGTGGCGTCGGGGGACAATCAGAGGTCGGGCATCAGCCGGGAGCGGTTGGCGCGGGGCGGGGATGATGCGGCGGGTAAAACCCTGCCAGATAATCTTTGCCATAATAATATATAGGTATAATAAGAAAGGCTTACGTCTCTTCTGCGGAGAAGCACGCAAGCCTTTGTCGTTGTCAATGGGTTAATCTTGTTGCCTTATCCGCGCAACTGCTTATCCATCGCCGCAGCAGCGCGCCGTCCGTCGCCCATGGCCAGGATGACCGTGGCACCGCCGCGCACGATGTCGCCGCCGGCAAAGATGAAGGGGATGGACGACTGCATGTCGTCGTTCACCGCGATGGTGCCCTTGCGGCCCAGTTCCAGGCCCTTGACGGAGTGGGGCACGATGGGGTTGGGGCTGACGCCCACGCTGACGATGGCCAGGTCGATGTCCAAGGTCTCCGTCGCGCCGGGGATGGGCACGGGGCTGGTTGTGCAGGGTGAGGAACTCCACGCCCTCTTCCTTGGCGTGCTTCACCTCTTCTATTCTTGCGGGCATCTCGGCTTCGCTGCGGCGGTAGACTATCATTGCACGCTCGGCACCCAATCTCTTTGCCGTGCGCACGGAGTCCATGGCCGTGTTGCCGCCGCCGATGACCACCACGCGTTTGCCGAAGGGCACAGGGGTGTCGCTGTCCTCGCTGGCGGCGTCCATCAGG
>CASEKR010000059.1 GCA_949288585.1 uncultured Bacteroides sp.
TTAGCGCACTTACAATCCTGCAATATATTAACTATAAAAATGAGAGACCCATTGGCAGAGTTAAATATGCGCTAATTTAATTCCGCCAACGGGTATATATATAATCTCTCACCACCATATCTGCTTTCCCCCTTCATAAGTAAAGATGCGTTCATCTTTGCCTTTCGTCAAGTCGCGCAGCCAGAAAAGAGCATTTGTAGGTGCCTCATACTCCAACTTCACATTCCCCGCTTCCTGCCTACCTAAAGAGACCCAGCGGCCTTCGCCCCAATAAAACAACTCATAATTGTCGCCTATGTCGATGGTGTTCCCGTCTCCACGACCCGTATAAAGAATCTTGCTTATTTCTATCGGCTTCCCGAAATCCATGCCCACATACGCATGGGTGGCAGGGGCATCAAAAAACGTCAGCAAGTCATGGTCGAAAGCTTTTGCCTTGTTATTTCCATTGTTCTCCCACGAGCCTTCCGTGCCTATTACCCGGCCTTCCACGAACTTCCCCGTCTTCCGCTCCACGAAATACATCTCCGCCGTGTTGACATATTCCTTCGGTTGCAAGAAACGCCAATAGCGGTACGCGCCGCAAGAATCGGGCACAAGCACCTCCATGCCTTCCAAACCCCAATCCTTTATCTCATAAATGGTCTTCGCATTCCGGAACTGCGAATTGTCCGCTGCCTGGAATACGCCGCCCACCGTGCGCCAAGCCCACATGTAGACATAAGGAAACACCGGATATTTGCGGGTCAACGTCATCGGTTGCCTGTGTAGGGTATCTGCCGAAAGAGTCTTCACCCGGCCCCTGCTTGTCAGGATGAAAGGATCTCCTGCCGGAACGGCCATGCCCTCCTCCTCATAACGCAAGGGAAGGTAAGCGATGTTCCGCCCTACATCCTTGAAACAGGCCTTCCCGCCTTCTATCCGGGCAAAGCAGACTGGCACCCAAGACACATTATCGAAAACAGACAGGTAGACGTAACGTCCGTCTTCCCCTTCCACTTCCAAATCCACATCCATGCAGTCCATGTATTCGGCTGTCACATCCTTCAAGAAATATGTACAGAAAACAGCAGGCACATGCTTCTCCGCCTGTCGCAGACGGACAAGTTCCTCGTTGGCCGCATAAGTCTTCCTATACACTTTGGCCATCTTCTCGTCCAACTTGTGCGGCTGCCCCGGGTCAGTGTCTGCACCGCTGAAAGGGAGGTTTTTCCCATTATTGGCTAACAGGACATCCCAGGTATGCCCCATTGAGCGGAAAGGCCATTGGGGAGTGAAGTCCAAAGCTACCGGAATGCCGCAACTGCGGAAAGCGGCAGCGGCCAACGTGGCATAATCGGCACAAGTGCCTACCGGAACATTGAGCCAAGAGGAAAGACGTCCCACGGGAAGAGGAATGGAATGGGTAGAAAAATAAGGATGCAGAAACGTCCGCAAATTGCTGTTGACATGGTTCGTCGCTAAGATGGCCGAATGAAGGTAAGCGGTACATCGGCGTAAGTCTTCCACATTCTTCCCATAGGCTTCCTCCATATATTCCCGCCAGTTATCCAACTGCTGGAGGTCGAACACCTTATAAGGAAGCAGGTATTCGCAAAACTGCCCGAAGTCCAGGTGGGTAGCCCAATCCCCATCTTGCCACTGGGCAAACGCCGTATCGATATTCGCTATCAGGTAGTCAGCCTTCATCACTTCCACGTCCTGCACCACCTTGCCCCGGACAAGCGATGTAAACCGCCCCGCCATTGCTTCCAACGAATCTTTTATCTCGAACACCGATTTGCCTTTCATCGAAAGTGCCACCGAATCAATCGCACGGTAATACGCGTAAACGGCAGTATCGGCATAGGAATAATGCCCCGGCATGTGGCGTATCAGGAATTTGGCAGCCTCCAATTTCAGCGAATCGCCTTCGTAATGGGCCAATACCTTCTCCAATTCAGGGCGGTTTCCCTTAGCCATCCGAAGCGCCCTTTCCAAGGCTTCGTCTTGGGGATGGCACGCGCATAGCAGGACTATGCCAACCAACATATACACAAAACTGTTTATCACTCTTTCCATCGTCATACAGTCTCCTTCTTGAAACTATACTTCCATATCGGCTCATCCTTGTTCACATCCGTGGCAATGAAAAGCCCGGCTTTCTCGTCCACGGAAATGCCATAGATATAATGGTCCAACTCATACTTCACCAACGGCTCTCCCTTCAGGCTGAACACATACAAGTATTTCCCGCCGTCTGACAAGAACTCTCCCCGCTGCGCGCTCCGCGCAATGTCCCGGAACGACTGCCCGTGGAACACCGCATAGATGGCACTGTCGCCCACCTGCACGTCGCTGAAACCCATGATGCCCGTCGGAATACCATACCCTTCGGCTATCCGGAACTCCGGCTCGCCCATCGGCCCCCGGCGCACCACATGCGTCGAATCGCGCAGGTTCCAAACCTCCAGCACCTCGCCCAACTGGGTGACGGCAGCCAGCACGCCGTTGCGCGGGTTGTAGTCCACGAAACTGCGCCATGCCTGCGCCAAGGCCGGGCGGGCATTTGCCAACGCCTCCTCGTTGTCGGAAGGAATAGCCCCCATCCTGCGCAGCAGCCGCCCCTGCCGGTCTACCCAACAGAAACGCCCCTCGCCCGAATAGTCGGGAATCAGGAAAGTGCTGTCGTCCACCTGCACGAAGTCCAAGGCACGGAGTATGCCTTCCTCCAACTTCACCCGCTCCCGCTGCACCAGCGAATCGCCTGTGCTTGTCCCTTGCCAAAAAGTCAACTCGGACTTATTGGCATCCAACAACTGCAACATCCCTCCGCGCCAACGGATATCCTCGCCCGAAAGCGTCTCTCCCGGCCCGTTGCCCCGCCTGCCGCACGAAGCCACATAGCGGAAATCGGGATAGCTGAACACGTGCACGAAATGCTCCGGCCCATGCAAATCCAGCACCGCCGCCCGATTGCCCGCTATCCGCACCCGGAAGGGGTAACGGAACACGGCAGTATCCAAAGGCAAGGCAGCGGCCTGCAAAGAATATTCCTCCGGAAAGTCTGTATAAAAAAGACTATCTGAAACAGATGGCCGTTGAGAACAAGACGCCAAGAATAAACTAATCAAACAGGCTATAATAATGATACACATAAGCGACCTTTTCCTTATTATTCGGACAATCTACCGATCCTTTCCCAAAACACAATATCTCAACATCATTTTCCCCGGCAGCCAAGGCCTCTACATTCTCCAACATCAAAGCATTCATCTCAACCGACTGACGGTTTCCAACCCAACTACTGATAGCTACCATGCCTGACAGCACGGCCAAAACTAAAATCTTTACTTTTTTCTTCATGTCGTATTTTGTTTTTAGTTCATGCCGCGAAATTAGGCAACCTGCCACATTCGGGCAAAGGAATGAACTAAAAATTCAGTCCGGTAAGGGTTACCATTTTTTCACCTTCTCTATATAGATAAAAATCAAGAGATTACCAAAAGCCTGTATCCGCCCGCTTCATGCTTGATTTGCAGGCTGGCATCCTGTGCCTGAAGGAAATTGCGCAAGATAGAAACCGTTTTTTACGCCTGGAGTCCAATCCAAGAGCCGAATCATCCCAACCTAATGCCTCGTTGATATCCGCATTCGACAGATACCCGCCGTGCTGCATGAAAGCACAAAGCAACTTCAAAGGTTGAGGCTGGATATCTACTTTCCTCCCTTCGCAAGTCAACTCCATACTCTCCGCATGATAGACCAATTTCCCGATACTCCGACAAAATTCCTCCTTCTTGACAGGAAGAGAGGCAGCAGACGATGCCTGCCTCTGCAGGAATATCCCGACAAAAAGAATGATTCCTGCCAACAGAAAAGAAAGAAAAGCTTTCTTTATCTGCCGATTGTCCCAATCGACATATTCCCTCCAATCCGTACAGGCATAGGCTGTCAATGTCGTCGTATAAAGACCGTCTACATAATAGCTGCCAATCCTATTGGACGGCCGGGCTATCGAAGCATCCCCAACGCTGTCTATCCGGACACTGTCTGTCCCCAAAGGCGTGTATCGAAGTACCAGATACGAGGAGACATCCGACGTAGGAATTTTCTTTTGCCAGTCTTTTTGCAATTCATTCAACGGAAAAACAGAAATCTCCATTAAAATATGAGCATACGCTCCTACCTTTTCTTTTAAAGGATATAAGCCTTGCTTCTCCTTCAAAGAATCCACTTTAACATTAAAAACACCTTTTGCAGTATGTACAATCCGACCCCTATTAAGGCTTTCTCCTCCATTAAAACTAAAAGGAAGATTCAAAGACTCAATACGCTCTGTTACAACTAACCTGCCGACATCCCGCAAAGTTTCTTCCGCTTGCCGCTTGAACTCAGCCTTGCCCGCCCGGGCGCTTTCATAAGTAACCACGAAAGTCCAACCCGCCGACAGCAGAAGCAGCAGGCATCCGGTCCAAACAATGTATTTCTTTTTCAGGACTAATTTCCCGGTCCATTTTTTTATGCTTGCCAACCCAGCATGTAATATAATAAGTAGTGTTCTCTTCTTCATTTTTAGGATCATTCTATTTGCCCGCAAAAATACAAAAATCCTCCTAAATTCTAAACCTCTATATTACAAGCACATGAGAGCATCCTGAAATCTTACTAACTCCCCCCTTGTCCCCCCCAAATGCCGCCATTCCAATGAACTACTAAGCACTGCCCAAGCCGCCAACTGTTCACTGCCCAAGCCGACAGTTAATCGTTGGGGAAGTCATCAGTTATCCATTTGAAGAGCTACCGGCAATGGTGAAAAATCACCCAAGTAATACCCCTGTTTTGTCAAATATCCAAATCCTCGCTAAACCCGTGGCAACAATAAACAATCTCTCTCCGCAGCTTTGAATCTTTAATCGCAAACCATCCTCCTAACATTCTAAAAACTCATTCTTCCTGTACGAAGAATTTTAGCACATACTCCTTATCCGCATATTTCATAGTAACAGAATAAATACCCACTTGCCCCAAAACAACATTACTAAGGACAACATTTAAATCATAAGTTGTTAATGCTGTTTGCTTCTCTATGGGAAGATTCTGTTTGGTTTCGCATTTAAGCTCCGGAACTAATAAGGAACCGTCAGGATTTTTAATACAAAAGATAAATGTTTTGTCTCCGCTTTCTTCTTTATCAAAAGCAATTCTAACAGCAAGCGTCATATCCCTTCTGATAGGCAATTTCTTTGCAATAATCTGATTAAAAGAACCGGATATAACGGCCTTGCCGGCATACACATGAGCACTATCACAAAGAGTGAAAATTTCAATTTGCATTTTTATTTTTCTGTTAAAAGGTTATTACTTAGTCCCAATCTTTTCATTAGATTTTGAAGCGGCATTTTTACTGTTGCAATGGTATGATTTCTGATACTCGCAAACTGTGTACCATGACGATGAGAAGCCGACTCCTTTCCATGCAATGTTTCTATTTTTATGGAAGATTTCAAATCAGTGTAAATGCTTAAAGCATCACCTGTCACTTTATCATCCACATTCCTATGAAAATATCGTGTAGCTTCCTTCAATTTTTCATCCTCCGGTATAATGCCCGCTATTCTGACAACAGCATGACTTGTACGATCTGTGGTATATAATCTCATGGCCTTCCTCGTAATAGGATGTTTCTTGATTCCTTGAGAATAGAAAGCCTTACCATCGCAATCTACGGCCTCTCCTTCAATAGTATCTCCTAAATTATTGTATACAGGCATCCTCTTTAATATTTGCTAATTGTTTATCCGTTTCAACGCTATCAAACGAGAACAAGTTAGAAAAATCCTCGGAATTATTGACATCTTTAATATTCTTGCTCAACTTTAGCGCATGCAAAAGACGCTCCTTGGAAGGAGTTTCCAACTCTTCTATCACATAATCATCCTCGTCATTTTCAATGGTTGCATAAAAATCTTCTTCTGAGATCTCATTTAACAACATTTGATTATAAAGACGAAAATAATTCCGTTGCCGTGTACGATTATTAACAGCTCTGGTAAAAAGTTCCACTACTTCTGCATAATCAATGCCTATCATACGATTGATAACAGCGTTTCCTTCTGAAACGCCAACAAATACAACATTGTTAGTATCATCATGAGTAAAAGCAACGAATTTCCCATCTTGCATTTGCCCTAACGTAACGACAGTTGCATTATCACCTGTTGCAGATGTTTTTACCGTAACAGGACAAGTTACCAGATTTTCCCTATTTGAAGCATTCATAATCCATTATTCAAAGTAGAAATCGTTATCTATGCAAAAATACAAAAAAAACAGATTAAACCAATAAGAAAGCTATTTTTTGAATATATTAAAAGCATCTATGACAAAAAACAATCACTCAAACCTCATCATATCTACCACTCGGACAAAATAATCATTCGACCAGATTTCCAATTCTTTAGGATTTCTGACAAAAGGAAGGACATCACTTTTCACCTGATTCATATTCGCAGAAACTAACTTCACTTCTTCAACAATTTCAATAATGTCCGTATTGAATCAGCTTTCTTGCCGACTTTAATATATTCCTCAAATGAGGGTGTGCCGGAATGAGTTTTGACTATCGTTTTGCCCTGTCATCCTGAACGTTGTTCTCCCCCGATAACGGGGGAGCAAAGAGGGGGTATGAAGGATCTCCTGCAAACTTTTGCTTTCGGGAGATGCTTCACATGCGTTCAGCATGACAGTTTGATAGCGATACCACCCACAATTTTGCAAGATTCCCGCTCCTACTAAAGTCGTACCAAAGTCGTACCTCGCTCTTGTTTGGCTCCTTTCTATAGAAACGAACAAGACACCAAGCAAGGGCGAAGCCAGAAGGCTGCTGTCCCGGCTTAGCGCAGGCCCGCGCAGGGGGAGAATTTATCTTCCCCGCACGATGCGTTTGATGTCGTTCAGCTTGTTCAACGCCTCAAGGGGCGTGAGGTTGTTGACGTCGAGGTTCAGGATTTCGTCGCGTATCTGGCAGAGGACGGGGTCTTCCAACTGGAAGAAGCTGAGTTGCATGCCGCCGGCGGAGGAGGCGCCCTCGGTGATGGTCTTGCCGCTGACGGCGCCCGTCTGGCGGTTCTCGCGCTCCAGTTGCTTCAGGATTTCGTCGGCGCGCCGCACGATGCTCTTGGGCATACCGGCCATCTTGGCCACGTGTATGCCGAAGGAGTGCTCGCTGCCGCCGCGCTCCAGCTTGCGCAGGAAAAGGACCTTGTTCTCCACTTCGCGGACGGCCACGTTGTAGTTCTTGATGCGGCGGAAGCTCTTCTCCATCTCGTTCAGTTCGTGGTAGTGGGTGGCAAAGAGCGTGCGCGCCCGGGCCCGGAGGTGCTCATGGATGTATTCCACGATGGCCCAGGCGATGGAAATGCCGTCGTAGGTGGAGGTGCCGCGCCCCAGTTCGTCGAAGAGCACCAGGCTGCGGGGCGAGAGGTTGTTGAGGATGTTGGCCGCCTCGTTCATCTCGACCATGAAGGTGGACTCGCCCACGGAGATGTTGTCGCTGGCGCCCACGCGGGTGAAGATTTTATCCACTAAACCGATGTGCGCGCTCTCGGCGGGTACGAAGCTGCCTATCTGCGCCAAGAGGGTGATGAGGGCTGTCTGGCGCAAGAGGGCAGACTTGCCGGCCATGTTGGGACCCGTGATGATGATGATTTGTTGCGTCTCCGTGTCCAAGCGGACATCATTGGCGACGTAAGGCTCTCCGATGGGCAGTTGCTTTTCGATGACAGGGTGGCGGCCCTGGCGTATCTCCAAGATGTCATCATCGGCTATGACGGGACGGATGTAGCGGTTTTCCTGCGCCACCGTGGCAAAGGACAGCAGGCAGTCCAGGCGCGCCAGTTGGGTGGCGTCTATCTGCATGGGGGGTATGAACTCTACGAGCGACTGCACTAAATCGTTGAACAGTTGTGCCTCGAGCGAGAGGATTTTGTCTTCCGCGCCCAAGATTTTCTCTTCGTATTCCTTCAGTTCCTGGGTGATGTAACGTTCGGCGTTGGCCAGCGTCTGCTTGCGTATCCACTCGGCCGGCACCTTGTCCTTGTGCGTGTTGCGCACCTCAATATAATAGCCGAAGACGTTGTTGTAGCCTATTTTCAGGCTGGGGATGCCGGTCTGCGCGCTTTCGCGTTGCTGGATTTGCAGGAGATAATCCTTGCCGGAATAGGCGATGCGGCGCAGTTCGTCCAGTTCGGCGTTGAAGCCGGAGCGGATGACGCCCCCCTTGTTGACCAGCAGGGGAGGGTCGTCGTTCAGTTCGCGGCTGATGCGGTCGCGCACGGACTGGCAGAGGTTGAACTGCTCGCCGATGCGGTTCAAGCTGGCGTTGTCGGCCTCGAGGCAGGCCGTCTTGATAGGCCCGAGGGCTTGCAGGGCTATTTTCAGGGCCACCACTTCGCGCGGAGAGACGCGGCCGACCGCTACCTTGGATAGGATGCGTTCGAGGTCTCCTACGCGGCGCAAATGCTCCTCGACGAGTTGTCGGAAATCGGGGTGGCGGAAGAAATACTCCACGACATCTAAGCGTTGGTTGATGGGTTTGGCGTCTTTCAGGGGGAAGACCAGCCACCGCTTCAGCAGGCGGGCGCCCATGGGGCTGATGGTGCGGTCGATGACGCTGAGCAGGCTGCTGCCGCCGTCGTTCATGGAATCGACCAGTTCAAGGCTGCGCACGGTGAACTTATCTAAGCGGACGTACTTGTCGGCCTCGATGCGCGCCAAGGAGGTAATGTGGCCTATCTGCGTGTGCTGCGTCAAGATAAGATATTGCAGGATGGCGCCCGAAGCGATGATGCCGTTCACCAGGTGTTCCACGCCAAATCCTTTCAGGTTCTGCACCTCGAAATGCTTCATCAGCTTCTCGCGCGCTGTGGCTTCGGTGAAAACCCAGTCCTCCAATTCATAGGTGAAGAACTTGCTGCCGAAGTTGCCCTCGAACATCGGCCGCTTGCCCCGTTCGAACAAGACTTCCTTGGGGGCAAAGTTGTTCAGCAGCTTGTCCACATAGTCGGGCTTGCCCTCCGAAGTCAGGAACTCGCCGGTGGATATGTCCAGGAAGGCCACGCCGCAGACGCCCCCCTTGCCGAAATGGACGGCGGCCAGGAAATTGTTCTCCTTGTAGTTCAGCACATTGTCGTTGATGGAGACGCCGGGGGTGACCAATTCCGTGATGCCTCGCTTCACGAGTTTCTTGGCCAGTTTGGGGTCTTCCAGTTGGTCGCAGATGGCCACGCGCTTGCCGGCCCTGACCAGCTTGGGCAGATAGGTATCCAGCGCATGGTGGGGGAATCCGGCCATCTCGATGGTCTGCCCTCCCTTGCCGTTGTTGCGCTTGGTCAGGGTGATGCCCAGGATGTCGGCAGCCACCACCGCGTCGGTAGAATAGGTTTCGTAGAAATCCCCGCAACGGAAAAGCATGATGGCGTCGGGATGCTTGGCCTTCAGGTCGTGGAACTGCTTCATCATAGGGGTGAGGACAATATCTTGGCTCATAGACATATCTTTTATTTTTGACGGTTCGCTTTCGAACGACAAAGATACTGCTTTTTGGGCGAAAAGACGACAAATGGAAGGAGTATCCTTTGCAAGGCTTAACAAGATGAATATTCCTGCTAATATATGTTATAAATCAGGACATTTTAGGGCGAAAATTTGTCAGTTCGGAATTTATGCCTACCTTCGCACCGTGTTTTTCATAGTATTAGATTTAAGGTTAACAAAGGTTGGGCTCAGCGGAGCCCTTTTTTTATGCCCCTACCCTTCCCATCTTCGCCGCCACGCCTTCCTGTTTCCCCTTGCCGCAGGGCACAAAAAAAGGATGCGCCTTGCGGCACATCCTTTTCTGAAAGAGGTTGGACTACCAAGATTCGAACTTGGACAAACAGAACCAAAATCTGTTGTGCTACCATTACACCATAGTCCAAACACGGAGCTTTCTGTTAAAAAGCGGTGCAAAGTCCTGCAAGTTTTTTATCGGTTTTTTGATTATTTCACGATAACCAAGTAGTAATTCTTCTTGCCGCGCTGTACCAACAAGTATTTGTCGTCCAGCAAATCGTTGGTGGTGATGACCTGGTCGAAAGCGGTAAGTTTCTCCTTGTTGAGCGATACGCCTCCGCCTTGCACGAGCTTGCGCATCTCGCCTTTGGAGGAGAAAATCGGGGCATTCTCCACGAAGAGGTCTACGGCCTTCACGCCGGCAGACAGGGCGTCGCGCGATACTTCGAACTGAGGAACGCCTTCGAAGACGGACAGCAGGGTGGCTTCGTCCAGCTTCTTCAGGGCTTCGGACGTGCCGCCGCCGAACAGGATGTTCGAGGCTTCGACAGCCGCCTGGTAGTCTTCTTCCGAATGCACCATCACCGTCACTTCCTGTGCCAGACGTTTCTGGAGGACACGCAGGTGGGGCGCTTCGGCGTGCTGGGCCGTCAGAGCCTCTATTTCCTCTTTGGGCAGGGCGGTAAATATCTTGATATACCTGGCAGCGTCTTCGTCGCTTACATTGAGCCAGAATTGGTAGAATTTGTAAGGGGAAGTATAGCGGGGGTCCAACCATACGTTGCCGCTCTCCGTTTTTCCAAATTTTCCTCCGTCGGCCTTCGTGATGAGAGGGCAAGTCAGGGCAAAGGCTTCGCCCCCGTTGGTGCGACGGATCAACTCGGCACCCGTGGTGATGTTGCCCCATTGGTCACTGCCGCCCATCTGGAGCTTGCAGCCCTTGGTCTCATAGAGATGCAGGAAGTCGTAACCTTGCAGGAGCTGATAGGTAAATTCCGTAAAAGAGAGTCCGTCGCGTGCCTCGCCGTTCAGGCGCTTCTTCACGCTGTCCTTGGCCATCATGTAGTTGACGGTGATGTGCTTGCCTACCTCGCGGGCAAAGTCCAGGAAGGTAAAGTCCTTCATCCAGTCATAGTTGTTCACCAGTTCGGCATGGTTGGGGGCATCAGAATCGAAGTCCAGGAATTTGGAGAGTTGTTTCTTCATGCCGGCAATGTTGCGCTGCAAGGTCTCTTCGGTCAGCAGGTTGCGTTCCTGCGATTTGCCGGAGGGATCCCCAATCATTCCGGTTGCCCCGCCGATGAGCGCCAAAGGCTTGTGGCCGCAACGCTGGAAATGACGCAGAATCATCACACTGCACAAGTGGCCGATGTGCAAAGAATCGGCCGTCGGGTCGAAACCGATGTAAGCAGTCACCTGTTCCTTGGCCAGCAGTTCTTCCGTGCCGGGCATCATGTCGTGGAGCATGCCACGCCATCTTAATTCTTCTACAAAATTCATCGAATGAGTAATTGTTTTTTAAATGTTTAAATGATTAACGCTGCAAAAATACGACTCTTTATCAGAAGAAACAACTCTTGCCCCGGGTAAATTACGGCAAGAAGACAGATTGGACGTTGGCGCGGACCGCTTCCGCCAGTTCTTCCACCGGCATCTGGCGCGCACGGGCCGCACGGGCGTAGATGTCGGCAACGGGCAGGGGGCTTTCGTCCGTCTCGATGAAGAGGCGGGAAAGAGGGACAGCAGCCAGGGCAGCTTCCTGGAAGCGTTCGCCAAAGGAGAGGTAGAAACCATGGCGCAACAGTTCCTGTGCCAAGGGGGCTTTCCCCCGAAAGCCGTGAATCACCCAAGGGACACGGGGGACGAACCGCCTGCGCAGACGCAGCAATTCGTCCACGGCTTTCACCAAATGGATAACCATGGGCTTGCCAACCTCGTCGGCCAAGCGGGCCTGCCGCCCGAAAAGGGTTTCTTGGAGCGGAAGCGGGGCGGCTGAAAGTTTATCCAGTCCCACTTCGCCCAAGGCCAACACCTGAGGCAGACGGATAAGCGCAGAGAGACGCTCCCAATCTGCTTCTGACGGATATTCCGGGGAAACCGCCCACGGATGGAAGCCGACAGAATAGTGACAGCCTTCCCGAGGCGCAAAGCGCTCAGGCGGGCAACTGACAATGCGGAATCCGGCATCAGCCCTGTCGAGGTGCGTATGTATATCGGGATAAGTAAGCATCATAGGGCAAGAGAAAGGTTCAAGGCACGGGGTCATAGCCCGAGCCTCCCCACGGATGGCAACGCAACAGGCGCCGCACGGCCAGATACAGACCCTTCAACGGGCCGTGTTTCCGGATGGCCTCCACGGCATACTGCGAACAGGTGGGAGTGAACCGGCAAGAAGGGGGCGTGAAAGGCGAAATGCACTTCTGGTAGAAATAAACGGGAAGCAACAGCAGGAACGACACTGCCCGAGACAGGCATTTCAGCATGACGGGCCTCCGGTCTCTGCCGAGGGAAGGGCACCGGCCTGGGACTGCAGGTCTTCGGCAATGCGCCGCAAGGCCAACTGCATCCGAGCGGCAATGAGCGACGAGTCGAGCAACTGGTCGGACAGGTAGATGAAGGCCACGACCAGGCGGCAACCGTTCTGCTGCACGGCTTCCAGCAAGGGCTGCTTGTTCAGGCGGTAGGCTTCACGGATACGGCGTTTTACCCAGTTTCGCTTCACGGCCCGCTTGAAACGGCGCTTCGACACGCTGACCAGAATGGACACGGGCGCCTCCAACTCCTCCACGGGCAGATAGACCACCCGCAAAGGAAATAGAGAAAATGAGCGGGAACCTCCCGCAAACATTTTCTCTATCACTTTCTTTCTGCTCAGCCGTTCGGCCTTGTACAGGGTATTTGCCATACGCCAAGACTTCCCGCAACGGGAAGGGTGCTGTTTATTTACTTTTGTTATTCTCTTTGATGAACATATCGAGGGCGGCAGTCATCGAAGGGGCTTGCACGCTGGGGGCTTCCAAGTCGAGACGCAAACCAGCGTCGCGCACGGCTTGGGCCGTGGTGCTTCCGAAGGTGCCTATCTTGATGTCATTCTGTTCGAAGTCCGGGAAGTTCTTCTTCAGCGAGCTTACGCCTGCCGGACTGAAGAAGACCAGCATGTCGTAATCAAACTCTTCATCGGGCGTGAAATCGTTGCTCACCGTGCGGTACATCACCACCTCGGTGTGTTGGATTTTGTTCTTGTCCAGCAGGTTCTTGATTTCGTCCGTATGTACGTCCGACATGGGCACCAGATACTTCTCGGTCTTGTGCTTCAAGATGGCGGGAAGCAGGTCGTCGAACTTGCCGGTATTGCCGAAGAAGATTTTACGCTTGCGGTATTGCACGTATTTCTGGATATAAAGCGCAATCGCTTCCGTCACGCAGAAGTATTTCATTGTTTCGGGGATTGACACGCGCAGTTCCGTGCATAGGTGGAAGAAATGGTCGATGGCGTGCCGGGAAGTAAAGACGATGGCGGTATAGTCCAGTATGGAAACTTTCTGCTGTCTGAACTCTCTTGCCGTCAGGCTTTCGACCTTGATGAAAGGACGGAAATCGATCTTCACCCCATACTTCTCTGCTATGTCATAGTATGGAGACTTCTCGGAGGTCGGTTTGGGCTGCGACACAAGTACTTTCTTAATCTTCATTTATACTAATATTTTACTATCAAGTGGTTGTTTAATTGTTCCAAGCCCCGGTACAAAAGCAGGCAGGGGATTATTTCCAGGGCGCAAAAGTACAAAATAACGAAGAAACAGCCATATAAATTGTCGCAAAAAAACTTTATCCACTTATATAGTGTCAGTATTTTAAGAAAAAAGAACAATACCACTCCTACTATTAGGATTATTTTAAGCGGAAGGGCAAAATAAACGGCGGCCAGAAGGACGAAGAAAAGGGCGAACCCCAAGTAAAAAAGAAGCGTGGCATAAGAGCCAGTCCACGCAGAAGTTTTGTCTTTGTCAAGAAAAATCCAACCAAAGAAAAGGTAGGCCAACCACTTGGCAAAGAAAGCGGCAGCGGCCACGGCAACGTATGTCCCTATCCACTTCCAGGAGGAGGAAACAGGCGGAAGGGGTTGCAGCGTCCGGCAGCAGACAAAGAGGCAGGCACCGGCCAGGATGCAGGTCTGTCCCAGCAGGAGAAGTTGGTAGTGCAGGCCGTTTCCGGCCGAAGTGGAGAAGATGTCCGGGCGGTCGCGATGGAGAAGGAAATCTTTGCCCCGCTGCCACAGGAAGCCCCGGCTGCACGCCAGCACCCAGGCCGAGAGGAAAAAACAAGCCAACACGATGCCGGCCACCCAAGGGTCGCCTTGCAAGGTGTAGGGCACCGGCATGGCGTGCACGCCCGACAGCCAAGCGCCGATGTGGATAGACAAGATGGTCATAGAGCAGCAAATTTATTGAACGAAGCGTCCCATTGCGGGAGGGAATGCACCAGTTCGACGGCCTCGTCGGGCGTGGAGGCCACGTGCCAGAGGGAAGCGTGGCGCAGCCCCATGAAGTGTTCGTCCACGGCACGGGCGAACATCTGGAGCAGGGGGTCGTAGTAACCGCGCGTGTTGAGCAGGACAATGGGATGGGGATAAAGCCCCAGTTGCTTCCACGTGATGGTCTCCAGCAGTTCTTCCAACGTGCCGCACCCGCCAGGCAGGGCAATGATGGCGTCGGAGAGCGAGAGCATCGTCTCTTTACGTTCGTGCATGTCCTTCACTACGCGCAATTCGGTCAGACCCGTGTGGTGCCATCCCCGGCTCACCATGAAGCCGGGAATGACGCCTGTCACCCGTCCGCCAGCGGCCAAAGCAGCGTCGCTGACGGCGGCCATGAGCCCCATGTTGCCTGCACCGTTGACCACGCAGATGCCGCGTCCGCCCAGCAGGGAGCCTAAGCGGCGCGCGTCATCTGTGTAAACGGGGTCTATCTTGGTGCTGGAAGCACAGTAGACGCAGACGGAGCGGATAGGATTCATAGTCCAAAGGCTTCTTTGATGCGGTCCACGTAATCCAGCTTCTCCCAGGTGAAGAGTTCCACCTCCACGTCCTTGTTGCCCTCATAGCGGCTGCGGAAATGCTTCACCACCGTCTGCGGCTCGCGGCCCATATGGCCGTAGGCGGCGGTCTCCTGGTAGATGGGGTTGCGCAGCTTCAGGCGGTCTTCGATGGCCTTGGGGCGCAGGTCAAAGAGTTGGTCAATCACCTTAGCGATTTCGCCGTCGGTCATGTCCACATGGCTGCGCCCGTAGGTATTGACATAGATGCTGATGGGGCGCGCCACGCCGATGGCATAGCTGAGCTGCACCAGCATTTCGTCGGCCACGCCCGCTGCCACTAGGTTCTTGGCGATGTGGCGGGCGGCATAGGCTGCCGAGCGGTCCACCTTTGAGGGGTCTTTGCCGGAGAAGGCACCGCCTCCATGGGCACCCTTGCCTCCGTAGGTATCGACGATAATCTTGCGACCGGTAAGTCCCGTGTCTCCGTGGGGGCCACCGATGACGAACTTGCCTGTGGGGTTGACGTAGTATTTGATGCCGTCGTTAAACAGGGCGAGGACTTTGGGGGCGTGGATGGAAGCGATGACGCGGGGCATCAGCGTGTGGATGACGTCATGACGGATGATGGCCAGCATCTCTTCGTCGGCACGGAGTTGTGCCTCCTCCGTGTCATCGGCAGGCTGGATGAACTCGTCGTGCTGGGTGGAGACAACGATGGTGTCGATGCGCGCGGGCACGCCGTTGTCGTCATACTCAATAGTTACCTGACTCTTCGAGTCGGGGCGCAGGTAAGTCATCTCCTTGCCTTCGCGGCGGATGTCGGCCAAAACCTGGAGGATGCGATGTGCCAGATCGAGGGAAAGCGGCATGTAGTTCTCCGTCTCGTTGGTGGCATAGCCGAACATCATGCCTTGGTCGCCCGCACCCTGCTCCATGGGGTCTTGGCGCTCGACACCCCGGTTGATGTCGGGACTTTGCTCATGGATGGCGCTCAGGACGCCGCACGAGTTGCTCTCGAACATGTACTCGCCCTTGGTGTAGCCAATCTTCTTGATGACTTCGCGGGCAATGAGCGGCATGTCCACGTAGGCTTTGGTTTTCACTTCACCGGCCAGCACTACCTGCCCGGTAGTCACCAGCGTTTCGCAAGCTACTTTCGAATTGGGGTCGTAGGCCAGCAATTTGTCAAGCACAGCGTCCGATATTTGATCGGCCACTTTGTCGGGGTGTCCCTCAGACACCGATTCGGATGTGAATAAGTATCCCATTTCTTTTAAGTTAAGAATTGAAAATTAAAAATTGAAACGGGGGAAAGGTGCGAGTAGGATGCGGAGTGAGCCGCCCGTCGGAGGGGCGGTGCCTTTGCAGGCTGAAAAGGATGTGTTTTAGCATTTTTTTCCGTGGTTGCAAGCTACTCAAATCTTTCCACTGTTTCTATTCCGGGCGCAAAGATACGAAGAAAACCGGCAGGTGGTATAAAATTTTCGGATATTAACACTGCTAAGAGGCGGGCAGGGAGGTGCTGTTTATACGTTCGTTTAAAACGTAGGGGGATGAAGGGCTTCCGGCTGCCCCTTCGCGCACCAGGTGAAGGGGCACAAAATACATAGGAATGAAAGTTTTAGTGCACAATGGTTGGCCAATCCAAAAGAAGTATTTACCTTTGTAGCAGAAAACGAACGTTTTCCCGACATATTGCAAACGACATATCCCGCCAGGCACATGCCGCGCGTCTGACGGGAGATAACCATACAGGGCTTGCCAAGTCAAGCAGCCCACCAATCCGGCAACATCTGTCCGTGAGGATAAATGCCGGGACCGTTTGTTTGTTTTGTTTGTAAAGAGGGTGTATCGAATGATGCACCCTCTTGTTTTTTATATCGGCAAGAAAAACAAACCTACCTTTACAGTTTGGTATTTGCGGGCCAACGCATATCTTTGTACCGATATTAATTAATTGCCAAGAAACCATGCCCCGAGAACTCCCCTACAATATGCTGCCCTTGGCCGCTGAAACCGAAATGGCCCGCGACTGGACGTTGCTGAGCAACAAATATTGGAATTTCAAAAAGAACGCAGAAACCCTCTGCCTGAACGCCAAAGAGTTTCCCGCGTCCCGGCAGATGAAGTTCATATCGCCGCGCACGGGCCTGGAGTGGCACATGATAAGCTGCTTTCCGGAACGCAGCCGCGAGTCGGCTTTCTACTACTTCTACACACCCTACACCAACCCGAAAGGGAAAAAAGGATGCTACACCCTCAGCGAGGGCGACTGCGAGCAGATTACCCCGCACTTCCTCGACCGTGTCCGTACCCGCTTCCTGCACCCTCGCGGTATCTACCCCAAGACGTTTGACGAGACGATGGAAGCCTTCGTGCGTTACCTGATGGCCGCAGAAACTTTCCAGTTCACCTCACGGAAACTCAAAAAGAAATACGCAGTGCTAAAGGAAGGCATCGCCATCCTTGACGTCGCGGGCAACGGTTTGACGACATACATCACCTTCGTGACCTTCGGGATGCTACTCGACTACCAGACGCCCTTCAAACGGGTGGTGGAACGTTTCTTCGAACTGTACAACGGAAACGGTCGACACTGGGATCTGGAACGCTTCACGAAAATCATCAACGATGAAGGCCTTTCGCCCGACGGCGACGAACTGATGCGAGTCAACACCCGGCCTCAGCGCAAATTCACCGACCAGCCATACTACCCCAGCAGGCTGCAAGGCATCAAAGACCGCCAGTACGAACGCGACATGAAAGGAATTGGAGAAAACGCTGCCCAGCAGTGGAAGCCAACCCTGCAACGCCCCGGAACTACCGAATGGATTGACCCGGCCGAACTGCAAAAAGGAGTGGAAGAACTGATGAGACTGCGGAGTGGGAAGATTTGAAGGCCAATGGGAATCCATCCTGGCTCACCGCAAACAATTTGAGGAAGGGAAAAGCGACCGGACCACCTCCGGCGCAATCTCCGCCAAAGGCTTCAGCACGAAGTCGCGCAGGTGCATCAACGGATGGGGCAACGTCAAGCCGGGAGCGTTCACACGCACCAGCCCGCCCCCTTCGTCGAAACACAACAGCAGATCGATGTCTATCATGCGATCGGCATACACCCCGCCCACCGACTTGTGACGTCGGCCCATCGCCCGTTCCACCGCTTGCGTCTGTTCCAGCACCCCAAACGGCAGAAGGTCCGTACGTACGCAAGCCGCCGCGTTGAGGAAAGCATGGCTGGAGACGAAACCCCAAGGCTCCGTAGCATAAAAAGCGGACAGGGAAAGCACCTCCCCTACCCGCTCTTCCAACAGGCGAACCGCCGCGCGCAGGTTTGCCTCCCTGTCGCCGAGGTTCGTCCCTAAACCAAGATAATAAATCATCTGTCCGTAATCAACATGGCATCGCCATACGTACCGAAACGATAGTCTTCCTTCAACGCTACGTCATAAGCGTGCATCACCTGCTCGTAGCCCCCGAAAGCAGCCACAATCATCAGCAACGTCGAAAGCGGCATCTGGAAGTTGGCAACCATCGCATTGGCCACGGTAAAGTCATACGGCGGAAAAATAAACTTGTTCGTCCAGCCGTCGTAAGGTTTCAGATGACCGTCGGTGCTGACCGTGCTCTCGATGGCACGCATCACCGTGGTGCCGACGGCGCACACCTGCCTGTGCAGGTCCTTGGCGCGGTTCACAATCTTCACCGCCTCCTCCGAGACCAACATCTGCTCCGAGTCCGTCTTGTGCTTCGTCAGGTCCTCCACGTCAATCTCACGGAAATTCCCCAAGCCTGCATGAAGGGTGATAAAAGCGAAGTTGATGCCCTTGATTTCCATGCGCTTCATCAACTCACGGCTGAAGTGCAGGTTGGCCGTAGGCGCTGTCACGGCACCCTCGTTGCGGGCAAAGATGGACTGGAATCTCTCCGCGTCCTCCGGCTCGACAGGACGGTTGATGATGCTGTGGGGCAGCGGCGTCTCGCCCAACGCGTAGAGCGCCTTCTTGAACTCGTCGTGCGGGCCGTCGTACAGGAAACGTAAGGTACGGCCGCGCGACGTGGTGTTATCTATCACTTCCGCCACCATCGAGTCGTCCTCGCCGAAGTACAGCTTGTTGCCGATGCGGATTTTGCGCGCCGGGTCCACCAACACGTCCCACAGGCGCAAGTCCTCGTTCAACTCGCGCAGCAGGAACACCTCGATGCGCGCCCCTGTCTTCTCCTTGTTCCCATAAAGGCGGGCGGGAAAGACCTTCGTATCGTTGAAGATAAAGACGTCCTGGTCGTCGAAATACTCCAGGATGTCCTTGAACATACGGTGCTCTATCTCCCCCGTCTTGCGGTGAAGCACCATCAGACGCGACTCGTCCCTGTACTTCGCGGGGTGCAGGGCAATTTTCTCTTCCGGCAGTTTGAACTTAAATTGAGACAGTTTCATATATCGTATATTAATAATGTAATTACCAAACTCAGTCTTCCAGCCCGTCCACCCAATCGCGAAAAGCAAGCGGGTCCAGGCAATCCTCCACCCGCACGTTGCCCACCCGCGTGCGGCGAAGAGCCGTCAGATGGGCACCGCTGTGCAAAGCCTCGCCGATGTCGCGCGCCAACGCCCGGATATACGTACCTTTGCTGCACACCACGCGGATGGTCACCTCGGGCACGTCCAGGCGGCAGTCCAGCAACTCAATCTCGTCGATGACCAGCAGCTTGGGGCGAAGATTCACCTCTTCCCCCCGCCGGGCCAGGTCGTAAGCCCGCTCGCCGTTCACCATGCAGGCCGAGAAAGCGGGCGGCGTTTGCCAAATCTCGCCTGTGAACCTCGGCAGCGTCTCTTCTACCAACTCACGGGTGATGTGCTCCGTAGGATACCAGGCATCCACTTCATGCTCCAAGTCATAACTGGGCGTGGTGGCGCCCAGGCGCAACGTGGCCACATACTCCTTCGTGTGATACTGGAACTCCTCGATGCGTTTCGTCGCCCTGCCCGTGCAGACCACCATCACGCCCGTAGCCAGCGGGTCAAGCGTGCCGGCGTGCCCGACTTTCAGCTTCTTGATGCCTAAGTGGCGGCACAAATGATAGCGCACATGGCCCACCACCTTGAAGGATGTCCAGCCCAGCGGCTTGTCGAAATACAATATTTCCCCTTCCTGAAAGTCCATCACATCTCCAGTGTATGTCCCGTCCACAACAAGGCAAGGATGGCCATCCCCACGACAATGCGGTACCAGCCGAAAGCCTTGAAGCCATACTTCGTAACAAAACTGATGAAGAACTTGATGGCTAGCATCGCCACGACAAAAGCCACTACATTACCAACAAACAAGGCAGGCAAATTGTTTACGATGACATCCGTCCCCCCGTCCAGGAAAAGCTTGGCCATCTTATAGCCCATGGCGGCGAACATTGTAGGCACGGCCAGGAAAAAGGAGAACTCGGCAGCAGCCTTGCGCGTCAGCTTCTGCGCCATGCCGCCCACGATGGTGGCCATCGAGCGTGACACGCCGGGTATCATGGAGATGCACTGGAACATCCCTATCCAGAAGGCGCGCTTCTCGGTCAGTTCCGTCTGCTCGCTGCCTTTGTTGAAGATGCGGTCGCAGAACAGCATGAACACGCCGCCCACAATCAGCATGACCGCCACGACCTCCACACTCTCCAGCATCGCGTCAATGAAGTCGCTGCACAGCAACCCCAGCACGGCAGCGGGAATGAAGGCCACGAACAGCTTCCAGTAGAAATCGTACTTATGCAGAAAGCGGCGCAATGCCCCGGCACCCTCGGGCGCCGGCGTCCGATTGAGGCGGAAGAAGCGCTTCCAATAGAGCACCACCACCGAAAGGATGGCGCCGAACTGTATGATAAACGTGAATGCCTTGACAAAATCCGTACTCTCTACGCCCAAAACGTTCTGCGTAATAATCATGTGTCCCGTCGACGAGACAGGCAGGAACTCGGTCAGTCCCTCCACGATGGCGATGATAATCGTCTCCCAAGTCGTTAAATCTCCCATTGTTCAGTTTTTGTGGTAAATAAAAATAATCCAGTCATTCCTGCTTTCCTTTCCCGTCTTTCGGCTTGCGCAACACGGCGTAGATGATGGACACGAAGCCCAGCAGGCAGACCACGGGCGCCACCTTGATGCGGCGCACGCTGAAAATGTCCGGCTCGAAATGCGTGGGCGTAGACGACGGCCCTGTCATCAGGAGGAAACCGATAATCACCACAGCCATGCCGACGGCCAATAAAACAAAGTTCACTTTGTCGAAAGCAAATTTTTCTCTATCCATATCTCTTTCTTCTTTTGGGTTGCAAACGTCCCGCTGGATCACACGGTGTACAACGTGCCGGCTTTCATGTGCAGGTACTTGTTGATGGAGAACAGGGCGCAGAGCGTCGTGATAAGCACCCCCGACACCAATAGGGCAGCCGACACCAGCAGCATCACCTCCGGCGTCACCACCTGTATCAGGCCCGGTTCGGCAGTCACCGCCCAGGCGGCAGCCCCCCAAAGTAGGCCTCCGGCCACTACGGCCGACAGGAAACCTATCCAGAAGTTGCGCCACAGGAAAGGTCGGCGGATGAATCCCCAACTGGCTCCGACCAGCTTCATCGCGTGTATCAGGAAACGTTTGGAGTAAATAGTCAGTTTAATCGTATTGTTTATCAATGCGAAGGAAATCAGCAAAAGCAAAGCCGCCAGCCCCAGCAGCCACAGGCTGATGCGCCCGATGTTGCGGTTGACAGCGTCGAGCAACTCTTGCTGGTAGACGATGTCCTTCACCTGCGCGTTCCGCCCGATGCGTTCTTTGATTAATTCCAGGCTGTCGGAATTGGCATAGTCCGAACGGAGCCTGATTTCGATGGAAGCCGACAGGGGATTGTAGTCCACAAACTCCTGCGGGTCTGTCCCGGTTTCGCCGATGTATTCGCGCAAAGCCTGTTCTTTCGATATATATTCCAACTCCTTCACAAAAGGCTCTTCCGCCAGCGAACGCTGGAGGGCAGCCACGTCGTGGTTTTGCAGGCCGTCGTCCAGCAGGAGGGAGAAAACGATGTTCTCGCGCACAAAGACCGAGAGATTGCGGGCGGAGAGGACAAAGAAAAGCACCATGCCCAGCAGCAGCAATACCAACGTCGTGCTGATGGATGCGGTGACAAATTGCATGTCAACCCCCGAGACCATTTTGTTTCCGTTCTTTCTTCCCGCCATTGCCACTTGGGTTCTTCGGTTAAACAGCGTTGCGCCTTCTGAAGACGTAAATCATCGAACTGCTCTGCTCCTTGCGGGCCAGCGACTTCAGCCAGGCCGCAGTGCCGGTCAGCAGCCCGCGCACGAGAGGCAGGGCGTGGTGCAGGTATTTCTCGGAAAGCATCGACACGTAGAAGGCGTCAAAAGGCATGGGATAGCGGCCGGAGAGGATGAAACCGTGCTTGGCACCGAAACGCTGCATGGTGTCCGGCGTGAAGTGCCACAGATGGCGCGGCACGTCGTAGGCAGCCCAGTGGGCGCCATACTTGCGCGCGTCGTAGGACGAACAATTTGGGACGGCGACCAGCAGCACGCCGCGCGGGGCCAGCAGGCGGCCCAGGCATCCCCAAGTCTCGTTCAGGTGTTCCATGTGTTCCAACACGTGCCACAGGGTGATAACGTTGTACTCCTGCTCAGGCAAGGCAGGCAGCACGTCGTCCGGCCACATGTGCAGCCTGAAGTGCTCCTTGGCAAAGGCGCGGGCGGAGGCGTTCTTTTCCACCGCTTCCACCTGCCAACCGCGCCGGTGCATGGCATCGGCGAAGTATCCAGTTCCTGCCCCGATGTCCAGCAGGCATCCGCCGGTGCAGTGGGCTTCGTCCATCACCAGCCGCGCCTTGCGTCCCAGCATGTAGGCGCGCACCCAGTGGTAGAGGGTGTTCACCAATCCCTTGCGGGTATCGGAATGCGAGATGTAGTCGGGAGTCTCGTAGTAGCGTCCTATTTCCGCCTCCGCAGGGAAATCTTGCGTGAAAAGGAACCCGCACTCCCTGCAACGGCACAAGCAGAATGCCTCGCCGGAAACATAATGGTCCACGCACGTCAACGCAGGCTCCAACTCCGTTCCTCCGCACAGCGGACAGGCTTGTATGGTGACTCTATTCATCAACTTATCGGCTCTGAAAAAAGATTTTGCGGCTACTGCCTCGTAAGCAGAAGCCGCAAGAAACCCAAATTTGCTGCAAAGTAACAAATAAAATACGAACAAAGCGACTCCTGTTAAGGAGATTTAACCGGAAGCTAACGAAAAAAGGTAAGAATCCATCGACTTTTCGGCTCATTTCGCAAGATATTCCCCTCTTGCACATCGCCCTTTCTCCGATAATTCGTAATTTTGCCGCCATGAATACCCCTGAACTTGCTCTGCATAAATTGATAGATGGGCTGACGCACAGCGCCGCCAGTTTCGCCTTGTATCGCCTCCCGTGGAAAGAGCAGCCCACTCTGGTGCTCCAACCCGAAGGCGTCCCTGACACTTATGCCCGCCTGCAAGACCTGAACGGGAAGACGGGATTCGTCCTCGCACCCTTCCATGCGGACGAGCGTCAACCCATCGTGCTCATCCGCCCGGACAAGGTGGCCAAGGGATGGCCGGAAATCAAGAAAGTACTGGCCGCCTGGCAAAGTCTCGCGGAGACAAGCACTCCGCCAAACAATAATGCCGCCTCCGCGAAAGATTGTCGCTGCGCCTACGCCGAAGCCTTCGGCCGCTTCATCGCGCCCCTGCGCCAAGGCACCTTCCAGAAGCTGGTGCTCTCGCGCAGCGAAGACACGGACTTGCCCGCCGGCTTCTCCCCGACGGCCACGTTTATCAACGCCTGCCAACGCTATCCGCGCCTGATGATATCCTTGGTGCATACCCCCGTGACCGGCACCTGGATAGGCAGCACGCCGGAAATCATCCTGAGCGAGGAGCAGGACTGCTGGCACACGGTGTCCCTGGCAGGCACCCTGCCCGTAGTGGGTGAAGGCAGGACGGACGAATGGGGCACCAAGAACCGCGAAGAGCAGGCCCTGGTCAGCAACTACCTGCGCGACATCCTGCAATGGATAGGCACCGGCCTGAAGGAAGAAGGTCCCTACACCGCCCGCGCCGGACAGGTGATGCACCTGAAGACCGACTTCTACTTCCACCTGAAGCAGACGGACTGCCTGGGCGACATCCTCTACCAGTTGCACCCCACCCCCGCCGTATGCGGCCTGCCCAAGCAAGCCGCGTATGACTTCATCCTCGCCAACGAAGGCTATGCACGCACCTACTACGCGGGCATCATCGGCTGGCTGAATCCCCACGACGGCCAAACCGCCCTCTACGTCAACCTGCGCTGCATGCACCTGGCGGACGGCAAGGCCACGCTCTACGCCGGCGGAGGCATCCTGCCCTCGTCCGTGGAGGAAGCGGAATGGGAAGAGACAAAGCACAAGATGGAGACGATGAGAAAAGTGATTCATCGATGTCATTAACCATAAAACATTGACCATTAACCATTAAGATCGTGTTCACAGACAAGAAAAACATTCTTCAACTGGCCGCACTGCTGGCGGCGCACGGCATCCGGAAAATCGTGCTTTGCCCGGGCAGCCGGGATATCCCCTTGGTGCGCACCTTTTCGGCGATGCAAGATGCGTTCACCTGCTATGCCGTGACCGACGAGCGCAGTGCCGGGTTCTTCGCCCTGGGGTTGGCCCTGCACGACCATCGGCCTGCCGCCGTCTGCTGCACCTCCGGCTCCGCCTTGCTGAACCTGCACCCTGCCGTGGCCGAAGCCTTCTACCGCCAAGTGCCGCTGGTGGTCATCTCCGCCGACCGCCCTGCCGCCTGGATAGGCCAGATGGACGGGCAGACCCTGCCCCAACCCGGCGTGTTCGGCCCGCTGGTCAGGAAGTCCGTCAGCCTGCCCGAAGTGAGGAGCGAGGAAGACGAATGGCATTGCAACCGCCTCATCAACGAGGCCCTGCTGGAGACCTGTCACCACGGCCGGGGCCCCGTGCATATCAATGTCCCCATCAGCGAACCGTTCTTTGACTGCCCGGTCGAGTCCCTGCCCGCTGCCCGGGTCATCACCCGCAAAGACAACCATTTCGAGGAACTGGCCGCACGCCTGAGGCAATTCCCCCGCCGGATGCTGCTTATCGGGCAAGGCAATCCCGGCGAGGCACTTCCCCCAGGCTTGGAGGACACCTTCGCTTGCTTCGCTTCCCACCCCGCCAACCATCCCGGGGTGGCCATCCGCAATGTCGAGCCTTTGTTGTCCACCCTCAGCCCGGAGACAAAGCAGGCGATGCGCCCCGACCTGGTGATTACCTGTGGCGGGCACATCCTCTCCAAACGGTTGAAGCAATATCTGCGAAGCTATCCTCCCAAGGAGCATTGGCACATTGCCCCGTCGGGCGAGGTGGCCGACCTCTTCGGCGCCCTGACCGTATTGATAGAAGCGGAGCCGACCAGCTTCTTCCGCCAAGTGTTGCCCGTCTCCCCGCAAAAGGAAGTCACGGAGTATGCCCAACGCTGGACAAGACTGTCGGAAGCCGTGCCGCCCGCCGAGTTTCCCTATTCGGAAATGGGAGCCATCGGCGAGGTCATCCGCCGCCTGCCCGCGCCCTGCGCCCTGCATCTGGCCAACAGTTCGGTGGTGCGCTACGCCCAGTTGTTCCCCCTGCCCGGTGGCGTGGAGGTGCTCTCCAACCGAGGCACCAACGGCATCGAAGGCTCCCTGTCCGCCGCCGTGGGCTATGCCGCCGCATCGGACAAGTTGAACTACATTTTCATTGGCGACCTGAGTTTCTTCTACGATATGAACGCCCTTTGGAATCCGCATTGCGGCAAGAACCTCCGCATCCTGCTGCTCAACAACGGCGGGGGAGAGATATTCAACGCCCTGCCCGGCCTGCAACTCACGGACGAAAACCGCCGCTTTGTGTTGGGCACGCATCAAACCCAAGCCCAAGGCTGGGCAACGGACAGCGGCTTCGAGTACCTGTCCGCCCACAACGCCGGGGAACTGGCGGCGCTCCTGCCCCGCTTCACGGACGCCGCTCCTGCCGCCCGCCCGATGCTGCTGGAGGTCTTCACGGACAAGAACCGGGACGTGCAGTTGCTGAGGGAATATTACCATAGTATCAAATGCACATAAATAGGAATTTATAAGTTGACAAGGGACGAGTTAACGAGGCAACAAGGCCTGTTAGTAAACAGACTTACAAGTAATAAGACCTGTCCTCGTAGCCTTGTTAACTTGTCAACTCGTCAACTAAATTATCATTTACCCCAAAACAACAACAGATATGAGAGAATGGAAAACCATCAAAGAATACGAGGATATTCTTTTTGACTACTACAATGGCATTGCCAAGATCACCATCAACCGCCCGCGCTACCGCAACGCCTTCACCCCGAAGACCACGGCGGAAATCAGCGACGCCCTCTACTATTGCCGCGAGTGCCAGGACATCAACGTGGTGGCTCTGACCGGCGCAGGCGACAAGGCCTTCTGCTCCGGCGGCGATATGCACGTCAAGGGACACGGCGGCTATGTGGGCACTGACGGCGTGCCCCGCCTGAATGTGCTGGACGTGCAGAAGCAAATCCGCTCCCTGCCCAAGCCCGTCATCGCAATGGTCAACGGCTATGCCATCGGCGGCGGCCACGTCCTGCACGTGGTGTGCGACCTGACCATCGCCTCGGAGAACGCCATCTTCGGACAGACAGGCCCCCGCGTGGGCAGCTTCGATGCCGGTTTCGGCTCCTCCTACCTGGCCCGCATCGTCGGACAGAAGAAGGCGCGCGAGATTTGGTTCCTTTGCCGCCAATACTCCGCCCAGGAAGCTCTGGAGATGGGATTGGTCAATAAGGTGGTGCCCCTCGACCGCTTGGAAGACGAAATGGTGGAGTGGGCCGAGACGATGATGCAGCACAGTCCCCTGGCCCTGCGTATGATAAAGGCCGGGCTGAATGCCGAACTGGACGGCCAGGCAGGCATCCAGGAGCTGGCCGGCGATGCCACGATGCTCTATTATATGACAGAGGAAGCCCAGGAGGGCGGCCGCGCTTTCCTGGAGAAACGCAAGCCCGACTGGTCGAAGTATCCCAAGTTCCCCTGAGCCTTCCCGATGCCTTAAGAGACCAAAGGTGGCACCTTTGCCTACCAAAGGTGGCACCTTTCCCCATCAAAGGTGGCACCTTTCCCCCATTAAAGTCTAACAACCCACAAAGATTTGAGCTATTATGACAAGATACAGACTGGACATTATCCCCCGCGTCCTGCACTTCAAGCAACCTGCAGGCACCTCGCGCGGCATCTACCACACCCGCCAGGTGTGGTACCTGCTCCTGACCGACACAGCAAGCGGACGCTACGGCGTGGGCGAATGCGCTCCCCTGCCCGATCTGAGTTGCGACGCCCGCCCCGATTACGAACAAGTATTGGCCGGGATTTGCCGGGACTTCGAGGCGCAAGGCACGATAGATTATGAGGCCCTCCGTCCCTATCCCTCCATACTCTTCGGCCTGGAGACGGCCCTCCTCCACCTGCAGGCGGGCAGCGTGCGCTTCTTCCCCACACCCTTTGCCGCCGGCGAGGAAGGCATCCCCATCAACGGCCTGATTTGGATGGGCAATTTCGAGGAAATGTCCCGCCGCCTGGAAGAGAAAATGCGGCTGGGCTTCCGCTGCATCAAACTGAAAATCGGCGCCATCGACTTCGACCGCGAAGTGGAGTTGCTTGCGCGTGTCCGCCAACGCTTCTCGCCCCAAGAGGTGGAGTTGCGCGTGGATGCCAACGGTGCCTTCGCGCCCGCCGATGCCCGCCGGAAGCTGGAAATCCTGAGCCGCTTCCACCTGCACTCCATCGAGCAGCCCATCCGCGCCGGGCAATGGAAGGAAATGGCTGCCCTCTGCGCCGACGCCCCCTTCCCCATCGCCCTGGACGAGGAGCTGATTGGCGTGAACGACCCCGCCCGCAAGGCGGAGTTGCTGGACACCATCCACCCGCAATACATCATCCTGAAGCCCTCGTTGCACGGCGGCCTGCACGGCGCGAAGGAATGGACGGACCTGGCCACGGCACGCGGCATCGGCTCCTGGGTGACTTCCGCCCTGGAAACCAACGTGGGCCTGAACGCCATTGCCCAATGGACGGCCACGCTGCACCCCCGTATGCCGCAAGGCCTGGGCACCGGCCTGCTCTTCACGGACAACGTGGACTATCCGCTGCACAT
>CASEKR010000060.1 GCA_949288585.1 uncultured Bacteroides sp.
TTAAAAAAGGGAAATTTAACCGACTCGGTGACGAGTCATTTTATTCACTAAACAAATTTTTTTAGAAAGTATGAAAAAGAATTGGCTTACATTATTTGCATTGGCCTGCTCGGTAGCCTTATTTACGGCTTGTAGCGACGACGATGAACCGGCCAGAGCGTCTGTGGACACGGTGAACGGTACGTACACTTCGACCGACACTGAAAAGCAACTGGCACTGACTTATGGCGACGCTGTCATGACGGGCAAGAGCGTCACTTTCAACTCGGCGGACGGGCAAAGTGCCACCATCACCCTGACGGGTGCACAGAACTCTTTGCTGAGCGGACTGACGGGACAGACGGTCAACAATCCCGGCGTCATCCCCGGCGAAGCTTCTACGACGCTGAACGTTACCCTGGTGCCGCAAGGTGAAACGGGCTACACGTTCTCCGGCACAGACGATTCTAACGACCGCACCGTGGCCTACACGGGTTCGGTAGAGGCCGGCAAGCTGACGCTGGATGTGGATGTGACGTTTGCCAGCAATGAACTGACGGGAACGTGGAACTTGGTTCCCACGCCTCCCGCTGACGATCCCTCGGCAACTCTTTATCCGATATATGCGAATTGGGAAAGTGACGTGAAATTCTTCGTAGAAGTGTATCCCGGTTGGAACATGGAATTGGAAGCCTCTCAATTGCTCAACCTTGCACTGCGCATGCCGATTATCGGCGAAGGCGACGCTGCACAGTCCGTCAACCAAATGCTGTCTGCCGTGCTGCAAAGCGTGACGTTCGGCACAGACGGCAACGTAATCGCTTCCTACTCCGACGCCGCCGACGTGGCCTCCCCCTCTTGGCAGAACTCGCCCGCAGGCATGGTGCAATACTGCGTGAAGAACGGTCAATTGCTGGTCTACCTGGACATCGACAAGATAATGGCGCTCGCTTCGGGAGGCACTTCCACACTTGCTGACGGAGATAGCAGCGGTGATTTGCTGACCCTGCTGTTACCCACGCTCCTGTCGCACATAGGTGAAATCGCCCCGATGCTGAGCCAAGGCATCCCCTTGGACTACGGCTTCGACGACAACGGCATGCTGACCGTCAGCATGGGACAAGACGGTTTGGGTGGAGTCGTGCTTGGCATACTGAAAGAGTTGATGAACAACGAGGCTGTGTTGGCTGCCCTCGTGGAACAAGCTAAGAACAATCCCACCTTCGCCTCCTATGCAGATGCCCTGACGCAAATCCCCGACGTGCTTAACTCAACCACTAATTTTGCTATTGGCTTGAACTTTAACCCGGCTTCTGCTGAATAAATATCTTATTATAAAAAACTACGCCCTGCCTCCCTCGCGGAAGTGCAGGGCATTTTTGTTTCTTCCCGTTTGCTTGTTCCGGAAAAGCTGCGTATCTTTGTCCTGCCCATTTATATAAATAAGTTATAAAGAAGAAAGAGCATGAAAGAGACCATCCTCATTAAACATTTCGGCCCTTTGCAGGAGGTGCAGTTGTCCGACATCCCTCCTTACGTTTTTCTGATAGGCCCTTCGGGCAGCGGCAAGAGCACGTTGCTGAAAGTCGTGGCCCTCATGCGTTGGATATACAAGATGATGTGCATCCGTTCTTATCTTTATTATTCGGGCATAAAGACCTCTTCCTTCTCGCTGGATTTCAAGAAGCACCTCCGCGCGATGGGGATGGACAAATACCTGAAGACGAACACCTGCCTGGTGTATAGATGCGGCGGTTTCGAACTTCTGTACGACCGGAAAATCCGTTTTCAGCGGAAATACGTGCCGCGCGACGAACTGAGCCTGGAGAAAATATCCTTCATCTCGGACAAGCGCAACCTGATAGGCGATATGCTGGAAAACGACCTTTCCCTGAAAAAGCGTGCTTTCTATGCCAATGAGACTTTCGAGGATTATCTGATAGCTGCGGATGCCCTCCGTTGTTTCCGGATGCAGAGCTTGGGCGTGCAATTGCAAGTGAAGAAGACGGCTAATGGCGAGAAACATTTCATCGAACCTATTGACGGAGGCGGCTATTCCATCCCTCTCAAGGAAGCTTCCTCCGGTACGCAATCGTCCATACCCTTGTCTGTCATCGTGGAATATTTCTCGAAGGAATATGATATCGTTTCTTCGCTGAACGATGCCGTGTTCCGCTATGCCGCCAAATCGGACAGCCTGAAAGACTTCAGGGCTGTGACAAACGTGGGCGAACTGCCTAACCGGCGTGTCAGCCTTTTCTTGGAAGAACCGGAAATCAGTCTTTATCCCTCCACGCAGCGTGCTCTGCTGGACTTTATCGTGGCCGGCTGTACCGCCCCGCATGAGTATGTCATGAACCTGATGGTAGCTACGCACAGTCCTTACATCATCAACCACCTGAATGTGTTGTTGCGCCGCAAGGAACCGGCTCCTCGGATAGCGGCGGAAGACATCGGCGTCTATCTCGTGGCGGAGGGAGCTTTGCAGAACCTGATGGCCCGCGATGCAGACACCGGAGAATGGGTGGTAGACACGACGGACCTGTCTGAACCTATGGAAGATATTTATAATGAATACCAGGCACTGGGATGATGAAGCAATGGTTGGAAAATCAGTTCGCGCAACACTATGACACTCAGGGAAACCGCCATGTGGTGCGCGAAGATGTGCTGGTCGGCGATGCTGCTTTGCACGATGCACATGCTTGTGGAAGTTGCATCCCTTTCTTTTCATCAACTTGTGAACACGAGACTTTCCGGATTCATACGGCACACCCGGTAAGTTGCCTGGCCCTTGAAGAGTTCTTCAATGGCTTCCGGAATCTTCCGGGGGAACGGTGCGACGTGATGCTGGTTGACGAGCGCAAAGTGGCTTTGGTGGATATGTATTGCGGAATGTCCGATTACTTGGAACCGCACGCCGTAGACGGCAAGAAAACCATAGGCAAAAAAGCTAAAGTCCGGCAACAGATTGAGTCGGCTCTGACCCGGCTCTGCTCGATTCCGGAGATTGCTTCTTTTCTGGCCGGGGTGCCAGAAAAGGTGGGCATTTTTGCCTACCGTGCGAAAGATGAAGAGTTGTTTGTCAATGTCCCTCGCCAAGTCTCTCGCTCCATGAACATGTTCCTGCGGTTGAACAAGGCGCAAAATGAACGGCGTCTTTCCCTCCCCATGCCGCATGGGTTCGTATATGTCATGCACGCTTTCCCGGCCCTTTATGAATGGTAGTGTGGAGGGCGGAGAAGAACGGAGTTGGCGGCATTGAATAATATTTTCCCCTAAACGCTTGCCTGCTATGGAAAAATGCTTATTTTTGCAAACACGCTCCCCACAAGCAGAAAGAGCGCACCGATTTAAAGAGCAAGAACTATGGAAGAGCATTTGAGTCTGAAAGAAAAAGAGCAGGCCGAAGAAGCCATGATACAGCAAGCGTTCCAGGAACTGCTGACTGACTACCTGGCCACCAAGCACCGCAAACGCGTGGAAATCATCACCAAAGCGTTCAACTTTGCCAACCAGGCCCACCGCGGCATCAAACGACGTTCGGGCGAACCCTACATCATGCACCCCATCGCCGTGGCAAAAATCGTGTGCAACGAAATAGGACTCGGCTCTACCTCCATCTGCGCCGCCCTCCTGCACGACGTGGTGGAGGATACCGACTATACGGTAGAGGACATTGAGAATATCTTCGGCCACAAAATTGCGCAGATTGTGGACGGGCTGACCAAAATCTCCGGCGGCATCTTTGGCGACCGCGCCTCGGCACAGGCGGAGAACTTCAAGAAGCTGCTGCTCACCATGAGCGACGACATCCGCGTCATCCTTATCAAGATAGCCGACCGTCTGCACAACATGCGCACGCTGGGGTCCATGCTGCCCAACAAGCAATACAAGATTGCCGGTGAGACGCTTTATATCTACGCTCCTTTGGCTCACCGGCTGGGGCTGAACCGTATCAAGACAGAGCTGGAAAACCTCAGCTTCAAGTACGAACACCCCGAAGAATATGCCGAGATAGAGAAGAAGCTGGCCGCCACGGCAGCCGAGCGTGACAAGGTTTTCCAGGAGTTTACCGCTCCCATTCGCGCCCAGTTGGACAAGATGGGCTTGCAGTACCACATCCTGGCCCGTGTCAAATCCATCTACTCCATCTGGAACAAGATGCAGACCAAGCATGTGCCTTTTGAGGAAATCTACGACATCCTGGCCGTACGCATTGTCTTCAAACCGCGCAACATGGAGGAAGAACTGAACGATTGCTTCGACATCTACGTGGCCATCTCCAAGATATACAAACCGCATCCCGACCGCCTGCGCGACTGGGTGAGCCATCCGAAGAGTAACGGATACCAGGCCCTGCACGTCACCCTCATGGCCAACAACGGACAGTGGATAGAGGTGCAGATACGCAGCGAACGCATGGACGACGTGGCCGAGCAGGGCTTTGCCGCTCATTGGAAATACAAGGAAGGTGGAGGCGGCGAGGACGAAGGCGAGCTGGAACGCTGGCTGCATACCATCAAGGAGATTCTGGACGACCCGCAGCCCGATGCCATCGACTTCCTGGACACCATCAAGCTGAACCTCTTCGCTTCGGAGATTTTCGTCTTCACGCCCAAGGGCGACTTGAAGACCATGCCTCAGGATTCTACCGCGCTGGACTTTGCTTTCTCTCTTCATACCGACATCGGAACGCACTGCATCGGCGCGAAGGTTAACCATAAGCTGGTACCTCTGAGCCATCGCTTGAACAGTGGCGACCAGGTGGAAATACTGACTTCGAAAGCCCAACGCATACAGCCCGAATGGGTGGGGTTCGTCACCACTGCCCGCGCCAAGGCCAAGATTACCGAAATTCTGCGCAAGGAGGAGAAAATCAACCAGCAGAAGGGCGAAGCGCTTTTGAACGAGTTCTTGCAGAAAGAGGGTGTGCCCGTGGACGCTTCGTCCGTCGACCGCCTGACAAACTTGCACAACTTCCACACTCCCGACGAATTGATGGCCGCCATCGGCAGCGGCAAGTTGGTGCTGGGCGACGCCGACCGCAACCTGTTCAAGGAAAAACAGGGGAAGAACTGGAAGAAGCTGCTCTCGTTCTCCTTCGTGAAGGACAACAAGGAAGGGAAGGACACCAAGGAGGAACCGAAACAGGAGGGTAAGCCCGAGAAGATTGACACCAAGAAGATTCTGAAACTGACCGAGGAAGCCATTTCCAAGGATTACATCATGGCCGAATGCTGCCATCCCATTCCCGGCGACGACGTGCTGGGATACATCGACGAGCATAACCGCGTCATCATACACAAACGCCAGTGTCCCGTGGCCGTGAAACTGAAGAGCAGCTATGGAAACCGCATTATCGCCACGGAGTGGGACACACACAAGGACCTCTCTTTCTTAGTCACCATTTACGTGCGCGGCATCGACGGGGTGGGGGTGCTGAACGAAGTGACGCAGGTCATCTCCCGCCAACTCAACGTAAACATCCGCAAACTGGTTATCGACGCCATTGACGGCATCTTCGAGGGGAAGATTCAACTGTACGTGCACGATGTGGACGACGTGCGCACCATCTGCAACAACCTGAAGCAGGTGCAGAACGTCAAGGAGGTGGCGCGCGTCGAGGATTGACGCCGATGCAGGCTGCCCGTATATCGGGGGGGCGGCGGGAGATTATCCTTTCGCCTCCCCCCCGATGTTTTTCTGCAGCGCGTCCATGTCTTCGTAGGTGAAGGCGTCCAGGGCGTCGCGCATTGCCACCAGTTCTTCGCGGATGGCTTTCAGCCGCTCCACCGCCTCGCAAGTGCGCAGTGTGCCCTCGCGGTTGTCCTTCAGTCGTTGGCGGGCGCCTTGCAGGGTCATGCCGCGCTCTTTCACTAAATGGTATATCAGTTTCAACGCCTCGATGTCCTCTGCGTTATACTGGCGCACGCCGCGTCCCGCCCGCTTGGGTTTGAGTTGTTGCGGGAACTCGTCTTCCCAGTAGCGCAGCAGCGATTCGTTGACGCCCAGCATCTGCGCTACTTCGCTGATGGAGTAGTATAGTTTCAGTTTTTTGTTCTTGTTCAGCATAGTTCTCGGAATGTTTTTTATTTCACAGCTTCGTGTGAGATTGCTTCGTATCTCGTCGTGAGATTGCCTCGTATCTCGTCGTGAGATTGCTTCGTATCTCGTCGTGAGATTGCTTCGTATCTCGTCGTGAGATTGCTTCGTATCTCGTCGTGAGATTGCCTCGCATCTTGCCGTGAGATCAGTCCATCATCTTGCCGTGGTTGGCTGCCAGTTGTATCATGCGGTCGTAATCTTCCGCGCTCAGGTCCATGAAGTAGTAGTTGACGGGATTGACCACGCGCCCCCGGACGTGCACTTCGTAGTGCAGGTGCGGCCCGGTGCTCTTGCCCGTGCTGCCCACGCCGCCTATCACTTCGCCTCGCACCACCTTTTTGCCTACCCGCGTGCGGAACTCCTGCAAGTGGGCATACCAGGTTTCGTAGCCGAAGCCGTGGTCGATGACGATAGTGTTTCCGTAACCCGTCTGCCAGCCCATCTTCACCACCGTGCCGTCGCCCGTGGCATAGACGTCCGTGCCCGGGTTGGCCGAGAAGTCCATGCCGGCGTGGAAGCGCGTGGTGCCGTAGATGGGGTCGATGCGCGTGCCGTAGCCCGAGGCCGTCTTCTTCAAGTCTTTGTTGGAAACGGGCTGGATGGCGGGGATGCAGCGCAGCATCTCGTCGTGTTGGCGGCACATCTTCACCACGTCGTCAAACGAGCGCGACTGGATGTACAGTTGTTTCGTCAGCAGGTCCAGCTTCTGCGTTGTGTTCACTACCAACTCTGCGTCGGCCATATCCAGCAGGTGCTCGTAGCGGTTGGTGCTCCCGTAGCCCGTCTGCCGGATGGCCGAGGGGATGGGGTCGGCTTGGAAGATGACGCGGTAGAGGTTGTCGTCGCGCTGCTGGATGTCTTGCAGGATACCCATCGCCTCGTCCATGCGGCGGGAGAGGACGTCGTATTGCGCTTGCAGGCGGCTGTTCTCCTTGCGCAGTTCCTTTTCCGAGGGCGAGCCGAAGATGAGGAACGGGGCTGTGAAGCACGCCGCGCCCAGCCCCATGCCGATGAACAGGCGGCGCAGGTGGCTCATGATGCGCTGCCGGACGGTGGGATAGATGCGGTCGTAGGTCTGTGTACGTGGGTTATAGATGTAGTAAACTTTGCGCATAGGCCGAATTATTTGGCTGTCAATGCGGCAAAAGTAATAAAAACAAGCTATCTTTGCATCGTTTTTTGAGAATATTAACCGCTAAATAAGAGTATGTTGACAGCAAATGAAATCAGAGACTCGTTTAAGAGTTTCTTCGAGGGCAAAGGACACCACATCGTCCCTTCCGCTCCCATGGTGATTAAGGACGACCCCACGCTGATGTTCACCAACGCGGGCATGAACCAGTTCAAGGACATCATTCTGGGCAACCATCCGGCGCAGTGGAAGCGTGTGGCCGACTCTCAGAAGTGCCTCCGCGTGAGCGGCAAGCACAACGACCTGGAGGAAGTGGGGCACGACACCTACCACCACACCATGTTCGAGATGTTGGGCAACTGGTCGTTCGGCGACTACTTCAAGAAAGAGGCCATCTCCTGGGCATGGGAATACCTGGTGGACGTGCTGAAGCTGAACCCCGACAATCTCTACGCCACCGTCTTCGAAGGCAGCCCCGAAGAGGGCTTGGGCCGCGACGACGAAGCCGCTGCCTATTGGGAGCAGTTCCTTCCTAAAGACCATATCATCAACGGAAACAAGCACGATAACTTCTGGGAGATGGGCGACACGGGTCCCTGCGGGCCTTGCTCGGAAATCCACATTGACCTGCGCAGCGACGAGGAGAAAGCGAAGATACCCGGCCGCGACATGGTGAACCACGACCACCCGCAGGTCATCGAAATCTGGAACCTCGTCTTCATGCAGTTCAACCGCAAGGCCGACGGCAGCCTGGAGGACCTGCCCGCCCGCGTCATCGACACCGGCATGGGTTTCGAGCGTCTCTGCATGGCTCTGCAAGGCAAGACGTCCAACTATGACACCGACGTCTTCCAACCCATGATACGCGCCATTGCCGCCATGGCCGGCACGGCTTACGGCACGGATGCGCAGAAGGACGTGGCCATGCGCGTCGTAGCCGACCACATCCGCACCATCGCTTTCTCCATCACCGACGGGCAACTGCCTGGCAACGCCAAGGCGGGCTATGTCATCCGCCGCATCTTGCGCCGCGCCGTGCGCTACGGTTACACGTTCCTCGGGCAGAAGCAGGCCTTCATGTACCGCCTGTTGCCCGTGCTTATCCAGGAGATGGGCGCGGCCTACCCCGAACTGGAGGCGCAGAAGGAGCTTATCGGCAAGGTGATGAAGGAGGAAGAAGAGGCTTTCCTCCGCACGCTGGAGACGGGCATCCGCCTGCTGGACAAGGTGATGGCCGACGCCAAGGCTGCCGGGCGCACGCAAATCAGCGGGAAAGACGCCTTCACGCTGTACGACACCTTCGGCTTCCCGCTGGACCTGACCGAACTCATCCTCCGCGAGAACGGCATGACTGCCGACATCGAAGAGTTCGACGCCGAGATGCAGCAGCAGAAGCAGCGCGCCAGAAACGCCGCCGCCGTCGAGACGGGAGACTGGGTGACGCTGAAGGAAGGCACCACGGAGTTCGTCGGTTATGACTATACGGAATACGAAACCAGCATCCTGCGTTACCGCCAGGTGAAGCAGAAGAACCAGACGCTCTACCAGATTGTGCTCGACAAGACGCCTTTCTACGCAGAGAGCGGCGGCCAGGTGGGCGACACGGGCGTGCTGGTCAGCGAATACGAGACCATCGACGTCATCGACACGAAGAAGGAAAACAACCTGCCCATCCATATCACCAAGAAGTTGCCCGAACATCCCGAGGCGCCGATGATGGCCTGCGTGGATGTGGAGAAACGCGCCGCCTGCGCCGCCAACCACTCGGCCACGCACCTGCTGGACGAGGCTCTGCGCCAAGTCCTCGGCGACCACGTGCAGCAGAAAGGCTCGCTCGTTACGCCCGATTCGCTGCGCTTCGACTTCTCGCACTTCCAGAAGGTGACGGACGAACAACTGCGCGAGGTGGAACACCGCGTCAACGCGAAGATTCGTGCCAACATCCCTCTGACGGAACACCGCAACATCCCCATCGAGGAGGCGCGTGAACTGGGTGCCATCGCCCTCTTCGGCGAGAAATACGGCGACCATGTCCGCGTCATCCAGTTCGGCTCGTCCATCGAGTTCTGCGGCGGTACGCATGTTCCTGCCACCGGTTGCATCGGCATGGTGAAGATTATCTCTGAAAGCTCCGTTGCTGCCGGCGTGCGCCGCATCGAGGCGTTGACCGGTGCCAAGGTCGAGGAGATGCTGGACAACGTGCAGGATACGCTCCAAGGCTTGCGCGCCCTCTTCAACAACGCACCGGACCTGACGGCCGCCATCCGCCGCTACATCGACGAGAACGCCGGCCTGAAAAAGCAAATCGAGGACTTCATGAAGGAGAAGGAAACCCAGTTGAAGGAGAAACTCTTGCAGGGCGTCCGCGAGGTGCACGGCGTGAAGGTCGTCTCCTTCTGCGCCCCCCTCATGCCGGAGACGGCGAAGAATATCGCCTTCCAACTGCGCGGCGAACTGGGCGACAGTTTCTGTTTCGTGGCCGGGACACAGTTTGAGGGCAAGCCGATGCTGACCGTCATGCTGGGCGAGAAGCTCGTGGCCGACGGGCTGAAGGCCGGCGCGCTGGTCAAGGAAGCCGCGAAGCTCATCCAGGGCGGCGGCGGCGGACAGCCCCACTTCGCCACAGCCGGCGGCAAGAATCCCGACGGCTTGAAGGTTGCCGTAGACAAGGTCTTGGAACTGGCCGGGCTGTTATGAAAAAATCCGCGCGGGTAGTAAGAATTATCCGCGCGGATTTTTTCGTTCGCCACAAGCCGTTATTGGGCAGCACTGGTGATGGCCTCCAGCAAATCTGGGTCATCCCACGTCAGTTCGGCGCGGTTCAGCAGACCCATCCAATGCAGGCAGGTAACGCCGTACTGGCGGGCGGTGCCCACGTAGTATGAAGCGTGCTCTATGCCGCGCGCTTCATATTCCCCGATAATGGCCGGTATGCCTTGGCTGATGAAGTAACGGTCCAGCCGTTCCATGATGCCGTCTATCACAGCTTCTTCCGTTGCCGTCCAGGGGTCGCCGGCTGCGTAGTCCCAAGGCTCGTAGGCGTGGACGGAGGCGATGAGATGGCCGGAGTAGGCCGGGTCGGCAGGCAGCACGAAGTGGCTCAGCGCGTCGTCTTTGTGGTTGGCGCTATACGTGTTGATGACGAGGTTGCGGTATTGGTTGTTGCCTCCCGTGGCGCGCACGGTGTTGACAAACGTCTGTGCCAGGCGGTTGATGGCGTCGTAGCTGCTTGCATCGGCAGGCGTCTCCCAGCGGTATTGGTTGTCCAGCATTTCGTTGAATCCCTCGAAGAGGAGTCTCTCGTCGTACGGCTCGAAGCGTTCGGCGATCTGTTGCCATAGTTTGGCGAAGCGGCTTTCTATTTCGTCAATCCGGTTCCAGTCGGCCATGAGCCACGT
Organism: uncultured Bacteroides sp.; assembly: GCA_949288585.1. GTDB lineage: Bacteria > Bacteroidota > Bacteroidia > Bacteroidales > Bacteroidaceae > Bacteroides. Next base: position 10,618 of record CASEKR010000060.1, read on the forward strand.
TGATACTTCGTCAGCTCCGGTGTCGTGGTGCACGTTCAGGATGCAATACATACCGGCATCTATCACATAGTCCACCACTTCCTGCACACGAGCCATCCATTCCTCTGCCACAATGTCATTTTCGTCCATGTGGGGGAACCAAGTGACAGGCACGCGCACGGCATTGAATCCTCCTTCCTTAATCTTCTGTATCATTTTGGGCGTCGTGACGGGTTGCCCCCAGGCCGTTTCGTAGTCTTCCGGACGGCCTTCGGTCCAATCCTCTATCCAACTGTGGGTTTCGTCATTGCTGAAGCTTTCCAGCGAGTTGCCCAGGTTCCATCCCGTTTTCATGCTGGCTACGGCCGCAGCAGCCGATTCCCAGCCAGAATCGTCGGAGTTGCCTTGCTGCGTGATGTTTAGCTTCTTTTGCATTCCATTGGTGGCTAGTACGACGTCGGCTTGTCGTTCGGCCTGGCTCATGTTTACGGCGAACGACAATCGGACGGTGTTCCCGCCTTCCCGAGGCTCGCCCATGGTGTTGGACAGCGTCAGCCAGTCGGCCTCTGCATCTTTGGTCAGCGTCCAGTTAGCATCACAGTTGATAGTTAGCATCACGTCTGTGGCTTGGTTGCCTACTTGCAAGATGGTGATTTCGACTCCGTCTCTTAAGATCTGGCAAATACTTGCCGACGAGGCGTTGTGCTCGTCCGAGCACATAGCGGCGGTGCCAAGAATGATGGCTCCCAGCAGAAGTAACCGCATGGCTCTGTAGATTTTTGTTACATTCATAGCTTCTATGTTTTTAAATGATTGATACCACAAAGTTAAGGCAAATGAGAGTTGTCGCGTGCATCAGATGATGAGAAATAGGGCACTTCAACAAATCATGCCTATTTTTTCAACAAAAGGATCGGTTCTTTGTGCCTTTTCTGATGGAATCCCGAGTGGCTGCGTCAAAAGTTTTTCGTAATATTGTGCTTCGTAAAACCACAGTTCCATGAAGACGATTTATATACTGATTTATTGTTGTTTTTTGTCTCTGGTAGCGGTGCATTTGTCTGCCCGTCCCTACCTTTATTTCCAACATTTGCGCACACCGGGTTATGAAGTGCGGTCTTTTTGTCAAGATTCTACCGGCATGATTTGACTGGGAACCTCGGCAGGACTGCGCACTTATGCCGATCTACAGGTAAATGGCTTGCTCCGACAGGCGATGAAACGTGAGTTGTATATGCCTATCATTAATGTACAATGCGATGCCAAAGGTTGGTTATGGCTCTATACTGATGTGCATACCCGTGTGGCCTACCATCCTCGTACCGGTCAGGTAGTGGAAGACGTGGAGACATTGCTTCATTCGTGGGGTATGAACGTCTGGTATGATTTTGAACTGCTTGTGGACGACAACGGTCGTATCTGGATCTGGAAAGACGACCACATATATCGTTACAATCCTCTCAACGAAGAACTGAAGCAACTGACCCTGAAAGGCTATGGCCAATCGCCCGCGCATCCCTATTTTAACTGGTGCATTCAGGGCAACTACGTATGCATAGTTTCGAAAGATAATCTCTATTTGTTGGATGCGGATGCTATGCAAGTGATAAATCGCGAACATTTACCCTTCCTTGCTAGATTTCCTGTCTTGAATATGGATAACCAAGGTAATATTTGGTTGGGAGTCGGTAGGGAACTTTATTGTCGGAGTGTTCATAGCGGAGAATGGAATCACGTCACTACGACGAGTTCGTTTGTGCAAAAAATCTTGCAGTTGGATGGACAAACTATGTGCGTGTCTACGCTTTCTACCGGGCTTTATTTGTTTGGAATAGACGGGAAATATGTCTGGCATTGCTTGCACGATCCGTTGGAAGCAGGCAGTTTGCAAAATGATCATATAACAGATCTGTATGTAGACAAAGTGGGATGTTTGTGTGTATCCTACCAGAAACGCGGCCTTTCTGTCTTCCATCCCAATTATGAAGGCGAGTATGTACGCCATGTGCCTTCCTTGCAAGCCAAGTGGATCCCCGATGATATCTTGGCTTTTGCTCTTTTGTCAGATGGAACATGGGCACTGGGAACCGATGGACATGGTATACGTCGTGTTGATTCTGAAGGAAATGAGCAAGGTATGCCCCTTGATGATGGTACTGCCATTGTGACTCTGCTGACCGACTCAAAGAATCGGCTTTGGGCCGGAACCTTCCAACAAGGCTTGCTCTCCTATGGGGCGGGAGGTAGAAAACATTATCTGCAACATCTTTCTTGCTATTCCATCGCTGAAGACCGCTTGGGTATGCTATATGTAGGAACGCTGGGCGAAGGGCTTTATCGGATAAACCCGAAGACGGACGAGGTGCAGGAGGTTTCTCTTCCACCCGATGGAGGATATATCTTGAACATGGTTTCGGGGGCTGACGGGCTATTGTATGCGGCTTCTACAGGTGGTTTGTTGATTGTAAATCCAGCAACGTTGCGGGTTGATTTACAGACGGGTAATCGCCAGGGTACGCAGCGTTTCTCGCGAAAGGTATTGAAATCAGTGGTATATGACAGTCGTAAACTGTTGTGGATTTTGTGTGATTGTGGCATCGGAGTGGTGAATGTGCTGGATGTGGAACGCGATTCCATCATGGCTGTACCAGGATTGGCTGATTATAGTATTATGGCTATGGTGGAAGACGGGGATGGCAACTTATGGATGACCTCGGATAAAGGATTGTTGCAGGTTAAAGTGTTTCCTACGTTACAAGGGGGGTATGATTTCTGTGTTTACAGTTACCAGATGCATTCCACTTTGGATTACAATATTTCGTCAGCAGCCCGTTTGTCGGATCAATGTTTGGCTTTTGGTACTATCAATGGCTATCAGGTTGTTCGTCCACGCAATCTGGAACTCCTTAAACGTGATAGAAGTGAGGAAAACGGGCTTTGCATTTCTTCGTTATATGTCAATAATAAGTCTATATTGCCAGGTGATACCGTTGGCGGGCGTGTTTTGTTGCCGCAAGATATTCGTTTTACTCAGAGGTTGGAGTTGGACTACGATGAGAACAATCTTCAATTAGAACTTTTCTGCGCAGACTATGGCATTCCTTTCAAACGTATGTATGCTTATCGGTTGGCACCGTTGGACAAAGATTTCCGCTCCATAGATGGAAATATTGTTACATTGAACGATTTGCCTCCCGGAAAATACTGTTTGTACGCCAAGGAATCCGATTCGGACGGCAATCGCCAATCTGGCATCATCACTTTAGACATACTTGTTCGGCCGCCTTTTTTGAAATCTCCTATGGCTTATGTGCTTTATATTTGTCTGTGTCTGTTTATTGTCGCTTTTGTATTCTATTATTGGTATAAGTGGCAACGCTATAAGATGCGTTTGAGGCAGGTGGAACTGGAAGCTGAACGGCAATATCAGATGAATGAGATGAAGTTGCGTTTCTTTACTAATATCAGCCATGATTTTCGTACACCTCTTTCACTTATTATTACTCCATTGACTGATTTTTTGGAACGTACACAAGATGCAAAGATTAAGACTTTCTTAAGGCCTGTTCATCGTAATGCTTTGCGTCTGTTGGGCTTGGTGAACCAGATATTGGACTTCAGAAAACTGGAAATGTATGGTAATACGTTGACTTTGTCTTACGGCGACATCGTGTCGTTTTTACAAGAGGTGTGCTCGTCGTTTACGTTATTAGCAGATGAAGTGCATTGCGATTTACAGTTTCGTTCAGCCGTAGACCGTCTGGAAACGTCGTTTGATAAAGATAAAATGGGCAAGATTATGATGAACCTCCTGTCTAATGCTTTCAAATACACTCCTCCTGAAGGGAGCATTGTTGTTTCTTTCGAAGTGTGGAATGATAATTGGCAAGTGAAAGTGGCCGATACCGGTCCGGGTATTCCTGATGTGGAAAAAGAACGAATATTCGACCGTTTCTATCAAGTTTCTCATGATGGGAACCAGACGGGAAGTGGTATCGGGTTGCATATCGCGAGGGAGTTCGTGAAGTTGCATAAAGGAGAAATTCGTGTGGAAGACAACCAGCCGCACGGCTCCATTTTTTGTGTATCCATTCCCATACAGAAAACGACGCAAAGTGTTGCTTTGGTTGGGCCTTCACGAGAGATTGTCTTAGAAAAGGATCTCAGGACTTCTCAGTCGGATGGGAAAAAGATTTTATTGTTGGTAGAAGATAATCCGGACTTTCTGAATTACCTTACGCATACGCTCTCGGATGAATACTGCATATTGCAGGCGTATAATGGTAAGAATGCTTGGAATCTGTTGGAGAAAGAACAGGTTGATGTCGTTATTAGTGATGTAATGATGAACGAGATGGATGGCCTGGCACTGTGTCAGACAATCAAAAGCAACCTTGATACTTCACATATTCCCGTTATTTTACTTACGGCCAAGACTTTGGAAGAGGATGAGTTGAAAGGTTTTGAAATGGGGGCGGATGATTACATTACTAAACCTTTCAATGTTTCGATTCTTCGGCATCGTATTAATAGCTTGTTGGAGCGTAATCGTCGTTCACATGAGCGTTTTCAGAAAGAACTGGAAATTGTTCCCTCTGAAATAACTGTTACCTCCTTGGATGAACAATTGTTGGCACAGGCTATCGGTGTGGTAGAAGAAAATATGGAGAATCCAGACTTCTCAGTTGAAATGCTTAGCGATCGACTGAATATGCACCGCTCAAGTTTTTATAAAAAAATAATGGTTATCACTGGCAAAAAACCAGTGGAATTTATACGCCTTTTGCGTTTGAAACGAGCTATGCAACTGTTGGAGAAAAGCCAGCTTTATGTGGCTGATGTGGCTTATAAGGTAGGTTTTAATTCACCTCGTATTTTTGCGAAATATTTTAGAGAAGAGTTTGGCGTGTCTCCCAGCGAATATCAAAAATCGAAGAGAAAAGAAGAGAAAGATGATATAGAATCTGCCTGATACGAGTTTATACTTTTCTTGTTGCTGCGTTAAATGTTGCGGGCATAGGTTTGTAATGTTGTAACAGGGACGGAGTTTTTTGAAAAAACATGCCATAAGCAACAAATGAGGTCTATTATCTCTACATTTGTTGCTTATGGCATGTGTGGATTATAGCTAGCTTTGCCTCCGGTATTAACCTTAATTTACATGCAAAACTTATGTTTAATGTACAAAAAACAACAATGAAAAGAAAGTTGCAAGGAAAGGCTTTGTGGCTTTTGATGGTTTGTTTGGTAGCAGGGGGACTCCCTATGCAGGCGCAAACAAAGGAGGAAATTAGAGGTTCTGTCGCAGATGCACGAGATGGTACGCCTTTGATAGGAGCTAGTATTGTGCAAAAAGGAACCAATAATGGAGTGATTACCGATTTGGAAGGCAGCTTTTCTTTATCTGTGCCAATCGGTGCAATCTTGGAAATAACTTATATAGGTTATACGAGCCAAGAGGTGCAAGTGCTTCCAGGAAAGCGGATCTATGATGTAGAACTTCGCGAAGATAACGAAATGTTAGACGAAGTGGTCGTGGTGGGTTATGGTACCATGAAGCGTAGTGACTTGACCGGTGCAGTGTCTTCCATCTCGGAAGAACAGATTAAGCAAGGTGTCACTACTTCTATCGAGCAGGCCATGCAAGGTCGTATTGCTGGTGTACAGGTGATGCAAAATTCAGGCGCGCCAGGCGGTGGCATCTCCGTGCAGATCCGTGGCATCAACTCTTTGAACGGTAACGAGCCTCTTTATGTCATAGACGGCGTGGCCATTTCCGGTCAGACGGGCGATAATGCCAGTGTGTTGAGTTCGTTGAATCCAAGTGACATCACTTCCATGGAAGTGTTGAAAGATGCGTCTGCCACGGCTATCTACGGGTCACGTGCTTCCAACGGAGTGGTTCTCATTACTACCCGTCGTGGAAAGGAAGGCAAACCGCGCCTGACTTATGAAGGCTATGCCGGTTGGCAACAATTGCCTAAACAATTGGAAGTGATGAATCTCTATGAATACGCCGATTATTATAATGTCCGTGCTGAAATCATGGGCTGGGGCGAGCGTGAAGATTTTAAAGATCCCAATCTGTTGACGGCAGGTACGGACTGGCAGAAAGAGTTGTTCCGCACAGCTTTCATGCACAACCACCAACTGGGAGTCAGTGGCGGTAGTAAAGACGTAACATATTCTCTGTCGTTCGGCTATTTGGATCAAGATGGTATTGGCCTCGGCTCCGGATTTACCCGTTTGTCTTTCAGAAACAACTTCGAAGCCGAAATCTCTGATTGGTTGAAAATAGGGCTGAATGCTTCTTATACACACACCAACCAGGTGACAACGTTGGATAGTTCAGGTTTGATAGAAATGGCTTTGAGTCAACGTCCGGATGTTGCTCCTCGTAATCCCGATGGTTCCTATGGTTTTGTAGAACAAGATTCGTTCAATACTTATTATTCTAATCCGCTGTTTGAAGCCCAAATGAAGGAAAATTACAACACAAGTGATCAATTATACTATAATATACCCGTTGGCGGAATTAGATTGATAAAAGTTTTATGTATAAAAAGTTGTGCATATTATTGATATTTAGCAAATTAAAGGTGACTAAACTTTTAAT
>CASEKR010000061.1 GCA_949288585.1 uncultured Bacteroides sp.
AAGGATGTTCTTGCGGTCTTCCTTGAAGTAGTCGAACGTCAGGCTGATTTTGTCGTTCCAGAACTTGGCGTCGATACCGTAGTTGAACTTCACGGCCGTCTCCCACGTCACGTCCGGCGAGGCGGAGGAGTATTCGCGGGCCACGTTGAGGAACGTCGTGTTGGTCGTGCCGAAGTTGTAGCCGGCGTAGTCGCCGATGTTGTTGTAATAGCCGTTGGTGATGTTCCAGGCTGCCGGCAGGTAGAGGAAGCGGTAGCCCTGGCAGTTGTCGTTACCCACCGTGCCGATGGAGGCGCGGAGCTTCAGGAACGAGATGTAGGGTTTGATGGGTTTCCAGAAAGGCTCTTCGGAGGCCGCCCAACCGATGGAGGCGGAGGGGAAGAAGCCGTAACGTTTGCCCTTGGCAAAGTTCTCGGAGCCGTTGTAACCCATGTTCACGTCCACCATGTAGCGGTGCTTCCAGTCATACGTGGCGCGCGCCACCAGGCCGACGTAGCCCTTCGGGATGGAGATGTACTGGCTGTCCTGCGCGTCCCACTGGTAGTAGCTCTTCGACTGGTTGTACAGCAGCAGGGCCGACACGTTGTGGTCGCCGAAGCTGTTGGCGTAGTTGAAGCTGGCCTCTGCATACCAGTTGCGTTCCGGCCATGAACTGTCTGTGTAGCCCAGGTTCCAATAGTCGCCCGTGCGCTGGAACTTGATTTCGCCATCGCTTCCGACGTAAGGCATATACTTGGCCGGCGCGCCGCACGTGCGGTCTTTCCTTGAATAATACGTAGAGTTGTACGAACCTTTCACGCGGAAGTCCAGGCCCTTGGTGATGAAGTCCAGCTTGAGCTTGTAAATCAAGTCCAGGTTCAGGACGTTGGCCGTCGTCGTCCGGTAGCCTTGCCCGTAGAAGGTATCCAGGCCGTCGCGGGTGCTGACGGCAGATTCGCTGCTGATGAGGGACGGGTTGGTCACAATCCACTTGCCGTCCACGATGCCGGCGCCCGAGAAGGGTTGCGCGTCCATCAGGTAGCGGAAGATGTATTCCTCGCCGTTGTCGCCGCCATTGTTACCGATGGAGCGGCGGTTTTCCACGCGGCCTCCTAAGTTGATAGACAACTCATGCCATTTGCCAAGATTCAAGTCCAGGTTGGCGCGGTAGTTGTAGCGGCGGTAGTTGAAGTTGGACTTCGGGTCTTCGCCGAAGGTCTTGAACATGCCGTCCTGATCCAACATGCCCAGCGACACGAAGTAGCGTGCCACGTCGTTGCCGCCGCTCACCGAGATGTTGTGCTGGCTTTGCAGGGCGGCGTCCTTCATGATGTAGTCAATCCAGTCGATGTCCGGATAGAGCAGCGGCTGGTCGTGCGTGCGGAAGTGTTCGATGACTTCGTCCGAGAAGCGCGGCTCCGTGCCGTCCGACAGGCGCGCCTTGTTGAACGTCGTCGCGTAGGTGTACGAGTCGGCCATGTCCAGGAAGTTGGTCACCGTCTGTATGCCCCACGAGGTGGATACGGACACGTGCGTCTTGCCCGCTTCGCCGCGCTTGGTCGTCACCAGGATGACGCCGTTGGCGCCGCGCACACCGTAGACGGCCGTGGCCGAAGCGTCCTTCAGCACGGTGATGTCTGCCACTTCATTCGGGTCGATTTGGGTAAACGAACGCTCCACGCCGTCCACCAGCACCAAGGGGTTCGAACCGTTCAGCGACGCCTGGCCACGGATAAAGATGGTCGGGTCGTCCTCGCCCGGCAGGCCGGAGTACTGCACCGTCGACAAGCCCGGCAGTTTGCCGGAGATGGCGTTGCCCAACGAAGCGGCGGGGGATTTCAGCAGTTCCTTGCTGTTTACGTTAGAGATAGAATGCCATCGTCACCTTCATTGTGCTCCCGGTCACTTCCTTTTCCTGGGTCTGGTACCCAATGTAAGAAAAGACCAGTGTGCTTCCACTTGGGACTGACAGGGTGAAGTTACCGTCCAAGTCGGTAATCACGCCAGTGTTCGTCCCCTTCACCAATACGGATACGCCGATCATGCTTTCGCCATTCTCGTCGGTAACCGTACCTTGCACCGATATGCCTTGTGCAAGAATCACTTGCGGTATCAAGCAGAATGCTGCTATCAACCAACTCAAAACCTTTCTGTTTTTCATCGGCATGTTGTTAATATTAAATAGGATTAATTCCGATGACAAAATTAGGGCTTAATAACGTTTCGTAATGATATTATTTTATCCTAATATAATACAATTCTATCACGGAGCGAAAATTTTGCCCGTCCGGATGCCGGATTTTTGTCTTTTTCCCGGTTCCGGTGGCTTTTCTTAACCGGGAGATTCTTTGGGAGGTTGTCGGGGAAAGGGTGGGAAGAGGGAAGGGGGGGCGGAGGACGGGCGGCGTGGCGGAAGGCCCTGCTGGGACGGCCTGCCTCCGCCGCACCCTGCGTTTGCGAACGCCGCACCCGGCGCTTGCAAGCTCCGTACTCGGCGCAAACACGGAGTGTACTCGGTGTGCGCCCCTCGGAAGAGGAGTGTGCCGAAATACAGGGAAACTATCATTCTGTCATTCTGAGCGCAAGCGAAGAATCTCCTGAATGTGTGAATAAGCGGGAGATCCTTCACTGCGTTCAGGATGACAGAGTAAAGCGATAGCCCAAACTTTTTTTGCGCCCTCCGGAAGAGGGGTAAAAAGAAGGGGGCGCACCGTGCGGAAAACGGTGCGCCCCCTCTCGTAGGGCTTATGATGCCGGACGGTGCCGGTTATTCAAACGAAGGCAGGTCTTCGAGGCTGACGACGAACGTCTGGCTCATGGCGTCTTGCCACCACTCGGCGTCGGAGTGAAGGTTTGCCGCGCCGTCGTTGTCATACCACGGCATCACCCACGACCAGCGCGCGCCGGCTGCCCACTGTTCGGAGAGGGTGCCCACGGTGCTGCCCGTGCTTTCGCCGTAGCCGCATTCGCTCAGGGCCACCATCTTGTGGCCGTAGCTGGCGGCCAGCGTGGCATATTGCGCGGCGCAGTCGGCGGCGGGGTTGCCATAGAGGTCGCGGCCGATGATGTCTACGTATTGGTCGCCCGGATACCAGTCGTCGTCGCCCGTCTCGGACGTCCACACCCAGATGAGGTTGTGCAGCCCGGCAGCCTGGAAGCGGTTGAACATGTCAATCCACAGGGCTTTGAAGCTGGCGGCATCCTTGCCCCACCAGAACCAGCCGCCGGCGGCTTCGTGGAAGGGACGCCACAGCACGGGGATGCCCGCGTCTTGCAGTAGTTTCAGGTAGCCGGTGACTTCGGCCATGTCTGCCTCGTACACCGTGTTTTCCCACGTGCCTTCCGTCAGGGCGTTGGCGGCGTCGAAGGCGTTGTTTTCAGCGTAGAAGTCATAGGCCACTTCGCCGGTCGCCGTGGCGGGGTCGGCGGTGGGCACGTTCCAGTGCCACATGATGGTCACGATGCCTCCCCGTTGCCACCACTCCGTCACGGGCGTGATGTCGTTGTAGTCAATCCAGTCAGTGGGCGAGGAGTTCAGGTGCACGTAGTCGAAGCCGTTGATGGCGGGATACTTGCCTGTCCATTGGTACACCTTCTCCGCGTTGTCCGTGTTCCAGGCCACGTCGGCCATGGTGGCTGACAGCGTGCGGCTTTCGAAGTTCTCCAGCAGGTAGTCGTACAACTTCGCTGCGGCGGGGATGGCGGTTGCGTCGACCGGCGACTCGGCCAGGCCGATGGTGCTGAACTGCAGCGTCACGGCCGGGGCGGGCATGTCGTTGGGTCCCGTCACCACGCCTTCGGGGATGGTCAGCGTGCATTGTGTGTCGCGGCCGGTCACGTCGACCTGGACGGTCAGCGTGTTGCTGCTGCCGGTCACGTCGGCGCTAAGCAGCGTGCCGCCCGTGAATTGCAACTGGTCGGTCTTGCTGGTGGCGAAGAACACGTTCTTGTCGTAGGTCACGCTGATGGTGATGTCGCCGGGGCGCACCTGCGTGGAGCCGTTTTCCGGGGTGGTAGACACCAGCGCCGGGGCATCCACGTGCGGGATGGCGGGGTCTACTTCTTCGTAGCAACTGGCTGCCAAGAAGGGGAAGGCCAGCGCCAACATCCATTTCATATTGAATAGTTTCATAGACTGTATCGTTTAAAAGTTTATCGAATAAGGACTTGTTTCATGATGAAGCCGTCGCCCGTGACTACCAGGCCGCCTTTGTTCACTAAGTCGGAGATGTCTTGCGCGGTGGGGGTGAACTCTACGCGCTGGTCTTCTGTGCCCGGCACCAAGTCGAACTGCGAGACGGACAGGTTTGCCCAACCGTCTCCCATGCGCGGGCTGATGGCTGCCCAGCCGGAGGTGGGATCCACAAAGCCGACGACGAAGATGATGGTCTGCCCTTCCTGGAACGTCGACCAGTCGTAGCCGCCCCAAGCCAGGTCTTGGTTGCCTGCCCATCCGCTGCAAGTCCAGGAGCCTTCCCAGATGAGTTTCTCTGCGCCTTCAATCACTACCGGGACGGTGGAAACGATTTCTTCGCCCGCGTAGTTCACCATGCGGAGGTAGTACGTGGCCGGCTCGACCTCGGCGGGCACGGTCAGCGTCACTTCCGTCTCCGTGCGCGTGCCGTATTCGGTCACCTTCACGTCGCCGAAGTAGAAGTTCTCCACCGTGTTGATGTTCAGCCCGGTGATGGTAATCGCTTCGCCTGCCTTCGCCGTTCCCGGCTCGATGGCCGTGATGACGGGGTTGGTGGCCGGGGTGATGTCCAGCGTCACGGTCGTTTCCACTTCTTCGCCGTTCTTCATCACCAGCTTGGGCGCGCAGGTGCTGGCCGTCATGGGCACGGTGATGCGCAGCGTGTTCTCGTCGATGTAGCTTGCTTCTACGCCTTCGGCGCCTTCAAACACGACACTGGCTACCAAGTCGAGGTCCGTGCCCGTGATGGTCACAGTCTCGCCTGCCGTCACGGCTGCCGGGTTGAAGGCCGTGATGGCCGGTTTCAGCGTGGTGAAGGGGACGGTCACCGATTCTCCGCTGGCCAGGTTCAGGGCCAGGTCGCCGGACTGTGCCAGGTCGGGCACCGTCACTACCACCTGCGTGGCTGTGGCTTCCGTCACGGTCGTGATGGCCGTCATGTTGGGGAAGGTGACGCTGACCACCAAGTCCATGTCCTTGCCGGTGACGGTCAGTTCCGCGCCGTTCTTCACGGCTTCGGCGGCGATGGCCAGTCCGGTGGGCAATACGGCCTGGAAGTCGTCCATCACCGGGACGGTCAGCCCGGAGCGGAGCACCAGTTCCACGGCGCCCGACGGGGCTTCTGCCGGCAGGGCGAAGGAGATTTCCGTGCCGTCGCCGTTCAGCGTGAACGACGGTTCGTCTTCTTCCGCCAGGTCTGCGGCGGGCAGGTCATACGGAGTTTCTGCTGCTGCGTTGAAGCGGATGTAGCCCACCATGTTCAGGTCCGTGCCGGTAATGGTCACCGTTTCGCCGGCCTTGAAGCGCGTCTCGGTGGCCAGGGGCTGTGCGGCGGGCGAGCCCACTACCAGTTCCTCTTCCGTATAAATCCAGTTGGGCATGTCTTCCGCAGCGTCGCTCAGGATGATTTCTCCCGTCTGCGCGGCGTCGGGCACGATGACCTGTATCATGCGGCGCGGGTCGGCCACTTCGAGGAACTCTTCTTCGGGCACGGCGACGCCGTCGGCAAAGATGACTTCGTGCATCAGGTTCAGGTAGTCGCCCGTGATGGTCAGCACGTCGCCCGGCATCACTTCGGCAGGCGAGAAGCCTTCGACGACGATGGGCTCTTCATACGTCAGTTCGGTCAGCGTGGTAATCTCCGTGCCGTTGGCCGTCCGCAGGGTGACCAGTCCCACTTCGGGACCGTCTACCGGCACCTGCACGTGGATTTCGCTGGGCGTGCCGGCCTGGCGCACGTCAATCTGGGTGATGGGCGACACGCCCGGGATGACTACTTCCTTCACTTGGTCGAGGTTGGAGCCGTAGAAGCGCAACGTGCCTCCGCGCATCACCGGCGAGGGGCCGAAAGCGCTCAGGCTGACCCCGCCCTTGTATTGGTTGGTATCGTAATCGTCGTTGTCGCAAGCCGTGAAGCCAAGGGCGGCCACGCACGCCAGCAACAAGACCTTGATGGTATGTATTGTTTTCATAATCGGTTGCTTTTAGGGTTATCTGTTAGGGACAGCACGAATGTTGTCGATTTTGAATACCGGGGTGCACTCCGTTCCGTTCACGCCGCCGCCCACGACGAAGATGGTCAGGCTGGCGAAGTCGTCCGGCGAGTTGGGCACGGCTGTGGCGGCTGCGCCGTTGCGGTCGTAAGAGAAGTCGGTCAGCGGGATGGTGACGGTAATCCATTCATCGTCCGTGTGGAAAGAGCCGCTGGTGGTCCAGGGGCGGTAGAGGGCACGGCCGAAGCTGCCTTCGTCGTTGGGTCCCTCGCCGTTGAACATGTAGGCGTTCGGCGCGGCCACGGTGGCATAACCGTCTATCGGGTTGCCGGAATAGGACACGATGTCATAGCCGGCAAAGCCTATCTGCATGGCGCCCGAGCTCCAGGGGTTCGTGGAGGGAATGTATAGTTCGAACTTCAGCGCCATGTCGGCATAGTCCGTGAAGTCGACCACGTTGAACAGCGCGATGCCGTCGCCTGAAGTGATGTTCTGCGGGGTGTCCCAAGAGCCGCTCCAGTATTCGAAGGCGAACTGGCTGTCGTTCCATCCGCCGTCGGCGGACATCGTGGTGTTGCCGTCGCCCAGGCGGACGAAGTTGCCCGTGATGGACGTCTCGTCGCTGAGGATGTCGCGGTTGTGCCAGCCATGGTTGCCCAAGCCGGTCACTCCGTCGAAGTCGAACAACATGCCGCGCGTGTCCAGGTAGTGGAAGGCGGAAGTCGTGGTGCCGTAGATGGTGGTCACGTCGACGGTGCCCTCTTCCGTGCATTCCGGCATGATGAAGCTGATGGAGTTCTGCGAGATGTCGGTGAACTCGTCGACCACGATGTCGCCCGGGAAGACTACTTCCAGCGGCACGTTCGGGTCGTCCACGAAGTAGTTGCCCGTGATGCTCACTTCCGTGCCTGCCGGGGCATATTCGCACGACATGGCCGTCAGGGTCGGGGCGGGAACGGTGACGTTGAAGTCATATTCCACTCTTTCGCCGCTGCGGGTCACCATGTATATCTTGTTGGAAACCTCTCCGGGGATGGTGCTCGGCACGTCCACCAGCACGGTGTGGTCTGTCATGTAGCTGTTGTTCAAGATGGCCTGCCGGTCGTTGAAGTACAGTTCGTAGATGCTGCGCAGGTTGTCGCCCACCAGGCAGATGGTTGTGCCTGTCGTGGCAGCCGTAATCAGGGAGTCGGCGGAAGCCGCATAGGGCGAGCGGATGTAGCGGATGGTGGGTACACCGTCGGCCACTTCGTATTTGTCCGGTTCGTCTTCGCAGGAAGTCATGCCGAAGCCTGCGGTGAGCGCCAAGGCGCAGAAGAAGCCAAACCTTGTGAGTTTATTTAGTAGTCTCATATGATCAAGTCTTTAAGATTAATAACTGTAAATGCTGCGCACGTCTTCGTGGATGGGGTCTTCCATCAGGTGCGGGTTGAACACGACGTCCTCCGTGGGGAAGGGCAGGGTGAAGCTGGACACCGTCACGTTCGGCGCGGCAGTCGTCTCGTCGTAATACATGGCGTCGGGGTTGACCGTCCAGGCATTGGAGTTGAAGTACGTCTCATACAGGTCGTTCAGGCCGTTGAAACCGTTGCGCTTCTGGTGGGTCAGTTCATCTATGCAGAATTGCGGGTCGTAGTAGGACACGCGCACGTAGTCGTACCAGCGGTCGCCCTCCATGGCCAGTTCCAGGCGGCGTTCTTTCCAGACGTCTTCCCACGTGATGCTGGAGGGGCGCTCGTAGGTGTTGACGGCGCGGTGGCGCACGGCGTAGAAGGCGTCGATGGCCGATGCGTCGGAGGTCTGCTTGGCGGTTCCCATCTTGGCTTCCGCGTAGACCAGGTAGACGTCGGACAGGCGGAGGATATGGGTGGCCAGGCTGTTGGCCATGTAGAGGGGCGAATGGCCTGTGCCTTCCACGTGGTCGTTGGTGTTGCCGTACAGGTGCTTCACGGTGTTGCAGCCCGTGGCGCTCTGCAATGTGCCGGTGGCGGCAGAGTTGAACGTGTCGTCATAGATGAAGCGCAGGTAGTCGAAACCGCCGTGGTCTGTCCAGAAGTAGTCATACTTTGCTCCGGGCAGCATCATGGTGGCCAGGCAGCGGCTGTCCTGGTTGTTCAGCCACGAATCGGGCTGGTTCTCCAGCAGCTTCACGCCGAATGCTTCCTGCAAGTCGACCGAAAGGCCGTTCCATCCGCCCCAGCAGTCGCCGAACTCGTCGAAACCTTCGATGGCCAAGTCGGACTGCAAGGTGTTCTGCCGGGTCCACTGGCTGCCTTCTGCCGTCCAGCGCCAGGCTATCAGGCTTTCTTCGCTCTCGTTGTTGGCCAGGCGGAACACGTCGCTGTAAGTTCCCAGCAACTGACGTCCGGAGTTGTCAATCACGTCCTTCGCATAGGCGGCAGCCTTGCTCAGGTCGTCGGCGTTCAGCGAGCCGCTCACGCCGGCGCGGGTCAGGTAGACTTTGGCCAGCAGGCCTTCCGCGCAATAGTAGTCGATGCGTCCGGGAGAGCTGGCGGGCAGCAGTTCCATGGCCTTCTCCAGCGTCATGATGATGTATTCATACACGTCGGCCTTCATCACTTTGTACTTCTCGTTGTACGTGCCGGATACCAGTTCTTCGGTGTTGTTGTGGATGATGGGCACGTCGCCGAAACTGCGCACCAGGTAGAAGTAGGCCAGGGCTTTCCAGGTCAGGCATTCGCCCATGCACTGGTTCTTCACGGCTTGCGAGGCCGGGCTGTCCTTGAGGTTGTCGTAGACCGTGTTGGCATGTCCGATGACTGCCCACAGCGAGTAGGACATGTTCACCAGGTCTTGGTCTGTACCGTTGACCGAGAAGTTCAGGTAAGGGCTGCTGCCCCAGTAGTAGTTGCCCGCCAGCACCTCGCCGACTTTGATGAAGCCGCGCTGGAAGTCATACCAGGGCGAGTTGTATAGGTAGTTTACGCCAGAGACGCACTGGTCGTCCGTCAGGTAATAGTTGTCCGTGTTGTAGCTGTCGATGGTCGGTCTGTCCAGGAAGTCTTCGCAAGAAGAGACCCCGAAGGTCAAGGCCATTGCCAACACGCCGTATTTCAAGTGATTGAATTTCATATTTTTCATAATCTAAGCAGTTAAAAAGTAACATTCAAACCGAAGGAGTAAACCGTGGGCGACGGATAACGTCCGTTGTCCAAGCCCATCACGTTGGCAGCCGAGGTGCTGACGCCGATTTCGGGGTCATAGCCGTCGTAGCCGGTGATGGTCAGCAGGTTCTGGATGTTGGCGTAGAGACGCAGGTTCTCAATGTGCCATTTGCTGGTCCACTTCTTGGGGAAGGTGTAACCCAGGGTGATGTTCTTCAGGCGGACATACGTGCCGTTCTCGATGTAGCGGTCGCTGACGCGGTCGTTGTCGTTCGGGTCGTTGATGCTGGCGCGGGGAATGGTGGCGCCGGGATTGGCGACACGCACGTTGGTAATGTCATCATACCAGTGCCATACCGTCGTGCCGTTCACTACTACGCCGTTCGTATAGTCCTTGCTCGCGTCGATGGGCACCAGGCGGGCGCGTCCGTTCACCGAGTTCAACTGGTTGGTCCACGTCGAGTTCATGTGGGTCAGCTTCATGCTCATGTAGTTGAACACCTTGTTGCCCACCGAGCCGTTGATGAAAATCGAGAGGTCGAAGTTCTTGTAGTGGAACGTATTGGTCCAGCCGAAGGTGAACTTGGGCATCGGAGAGCCCAGGTTCGTGCGGTCGTTCTCGTCGATGACGCCGTCGCCGTTCAGGTCTTTGTACTTGATGTCGCCCACCCATACCGTGCTGTTCTTGTTGAACACGCCGTTGGCCGGGTAGCTGTTGGCCGGTTTGGGGGAAGTCTGGAGGTCTTCCAGGCTTTCGTACACGCCGTCGGTCACGTAGCCGTAGAAGTTGTACAGCGATTCGCCGACATTCGTTACGGAGACTACGTCAGTCCACTGGCCGTAGCCTACAATCTGTGCGGCGCTGGTGCCGGACAAGGCGACCAGTTTGTTGCGGTTGACGGAGATTTGGAAGTCGGAATCCCATTGGAACTCGCCAATCAGCGGATGGGTGTTCAACGTGATTTCCACGCCGGTGTTGCGGATGTGGCCGTAGTTGCCCCAGGGCGCTGCCAGGGCCGAAGAGGCGTTGCCGCTCGTGCCCATGTAGGAAGGCAACTGGAGTTGCATCAGCATGTCTTTGGATTCCTTCTTGTACCAGTCCACCGTCAGGTTGATGCGTTCGTTGAAGAAGCTCAGGTCCAGGCCGACGTTGATTTGCTCCTGCGATTCCCACTTGATGCCCGTGTTGGCGATGTTGGACGGCCGGTAGCTCATGCCCAAGCCTGTCGGCATGATGGAGATGGCAGAGCCCCAACGGTAGCCGCCGATGTTGGCGTTACCGGTCTGTCCCCAGCCCACGCGCAGCTTACCGTTGCTGATGATGTTGCGGAGCGGCTCGAAGAACTCCTCGTTGGAGAAGCGCCAGGAAGCGGCGATGGCGTGGAAGCCTGCCCAGCGGTTTTCCGGGCCGAAGTTGGACGAACCGTCGTAACGGTAGGTGTACGTGGCCAGGTAGCGGTCGTCGTAGTTATAGGTGCCACGGGCGAAGAAGGAGGCCATCGTAGAACTGCCGAAGCCGTAGTTGATGGAAGGCGTGCCGTCGCCCAGGGCGGGATTGTGCACGACGTCGGAAGGCAGGTTCGTGTTGGCCACGCTGGCAAAGTCGTAGTCCGATTTCCACATTTCCTGGCCCAGCATCACGGAGTAGCTGTGCTTCTTGAAGTTGCCGTTGTAGGTGACGTAGTTTTTCAGTTGCCAGAACGTCGAGCTGTTCTTCTGGATGTTGCTCGAGTTGCTGTCGCGGTTCCACGTGCCCAGTTTCACTTTCGGCTCGTAGCGTTCGGCCTTGCTGGCGCTGATGTCATAGCCCAACTCTGCGTGCCACACCAGGTTCTTGATGGGGGTGATTTCCGCGAAGATGTTTCCGGTCAGTTTCTGGCGGTTCAGCAGGATGTCGTCCATCAACGCCAATGCTACGGGGTTGGGGTTGGTGTATCCTTCCTGGGACACGGACGAATAGCTGCCGTCTACATTATATATAGGTATGCTCGGGATGGTGGTCAGCGAGTAGTTGATCAAGCCTTCGTCGCTGTCCGCCAGCTTCAGGCTTTCGTCTGTGCTGGAGTAAGTGGCGCTCAGGCCCAGTTTCAGCCATTTCTTCAGTTGGGCGTCCAGGTTGGTGCGGACGCTGAAGCGGCTGAACTCACTGCCGATGATGGTTCCCTCCTGGTCCATGTACGAACCGGAGACGTAGTATTGCACCTTGTCCGAGCCGCCCTGCGCGCTCACTTGGTGTTGGTGCTGCATGGCCGTCTGGAAGATGGCGTCCTGCCAGTTGGTACCCTTGCCCAGCACGCTGAGGTCGGAGAGGTAGGCGCTTTCTTCGGCTTCGCCCACGGACACGAAGTCGTTGTAGAAGCTGGCATATTCGCGCAGGTCCATGACATCCAGGCGTTTGGTCTGCCGCTGCACGGCAAACATGCCGTCGTAGGTGAACTTGGCTTCGCCGCTTTTACCGCGCTTGGTGGTAATCAGCACTACGCCGTTGGCACCCTGCGCGCCATAGATGGCCGTGGCCGAGGCGTCTTTCAGGATTTCCATGCTCACGATGTCCGCCGGGTTGATGGTGGACAGCGGGGAGATGGTGGACACGGAGCCGTTGCCCAGCGCGTCGCCCAGGCCGAAGTCGGCGCCGCTCTGCCCGCCGCCTTGCACAATCACGCCGTCGATGACATACAGCGGTTCGGCATTGGCATTGATGGTGGCCTGGCCACGGATGCGGATGGATGACGAGGAACCCGGGGCGCCGGAGGTCGTCACGGCCGTCACGCCGGCGGCACGGCCTTGGAGCGACTGGTCCAGGTTGGTGATGATGGAGCCTTTCAAGTCGTCTTCACCCATGGAGACGGATGCGCCGGAGAGGTCGCTCTTCTTCATCGTACCGTAACCTACGACTACGACTTCATCCAGCATTTCGGAGTCTTCCTGCAGGGTGACGTTCAAAGTGGTTGTCTGGTTGGTGATTTTGATTTCTTGGGGCACATACCCGAGGAAAGAGATGACAACGGTAGCGCCCGGGGCTACGTTCAGTTCAAAATTACCGTCCATGTCGGTAATCACGCCATTGGTGGTGCCTTTTTCCAGTACGTTGGCGCCGATAATCGGCCCCATGTTGTCGGAAACAGTACCTTTGATTTTCTTTGTTTGCTGTACAGCTTCTACTGCATCTGCCGATGCGGCCCATAGCCGAGGAGGGGTCCCTAACGTGCACGCAGCACACAACCCCGTCAGCAATACTGTTTTTCTGATGGTCAAATTCATGTTGGTAGTTTTAGATTAATAATAGGACATTCAGTAATTGCTTCGTCAAGTGTGAGGGAAAGACAACGTGATAGGAGGCGGTCTTTCTCGTCAAAAGTACATTCGCTTTTTTTAAGTCTCTTTTTCCATAATTCTTCCTTTTAAAATCAATTATTCTTCAGGTTAACTTTCTCTCGGTAACAAGTCTGGATATTCCTTGCCAGCCAGGGGAGCAATCATTCCGATGACAAAATTAGGGGATTCTGAGGTTCGGGAATGATATTATTTTATCTGAATATAATACAATTTTGCAAGGGATTTGTTTTTTTAGGAAGAAATATGTTGCAAAACATACTTTGCGCGGGGTTCATAGCAAGGGGAGGGCGGACAGGAAGGCTTTCAGCCGGTCGCGGTAGGCATTGCCGATGGGGAGTTCTTTGGGGCCGATGTAGACTTGGTCGTTGCCGATGGCGCTCAAGGCCCGCAGGCGGACGATGTAGGAGCGGTGGATGCGCACGAACGAGGACGACGGGAGTTTCTCTTCCATGTGCTTCATCGTGTACAGGACGAGGAGGGGGCGCGCTTCGTCGCGGGTGTAGATTTTCACGTAGTCGCCGCAGCTTTCCACGTAGTCCAGCTTCTCCAGTTCCAACCGCAGGATGCGGCTGTCCGAGCGCAGGTAAATGACTTTCTCCGGCAGGTCGTCTTTCTCCGGCGTGGTTGGGCGGGGCGTGGCTTCCGGCTTTTTCGCGGCAAACCAGCGCATGGCTTTGTTGATGGCCTGGAAGAACAGGGCGAAGCTGAGGTCTTTCTCCACCAGGTAGTCCAGCGCGTCCAGCCTGAAGCATTCGGCGGCGTGGCTCCCGGTGGGGGCTACGAAGATGACGCGGGTGTGGGACGAGAGCATACGGCTGAAGTCCATGCCGCCGATTTCGTCCGGCGCCACGGGGGCTATCCCGACCACGTAGACGTCAATCTCCGAGCCGTAGTAGTCTTTCAGCGCTTCCAGCGAATGGGTGTAGCTGCCGCACAGCCGCAGGAAGGGGATGTCCTCCGCCCATGCCTGGAGCTTTTTGACGATGGTTTCGTCCGGATGTAACAGGGCGCAGGTCAACTCCATAATACATTATTTATATAGTGGGTACGCATTTGTCTTCTTTCTTCTCTTTCCATCTGCTTCTTGTCTTTTTGTTGAATGACGAAGGAGGGGCGGGAAAGGCTGCCGGCTCCTCCGGATTATTAAGATTCTTTTAAACATGTTTCCCGGTTCCTCCGGGGGCTGGCCCGCCTCCCGGCCGCCGTTCCGCCCGGGTACGGAGGAGGTGGGGAATCATGTACCATGATTCCCAGAAAAGAGGTACATGATTCCCGGAAAAGAGGTACATGATTCCCGGAAAAGAGGTACATGATTCCCAGAAAAGAGGTACATGATTCCCAGAAAAGAGGTACATGATTCCCCCTCTTCCCTGTATCCGGGCGTTGGCCCGTGGCGGACGTCCGCCGTTTCTTATTTAATCCGCGAGCGGGACAGCCTTTCGCCGAACGTCAGGTTGAAGTTGAGGCTCCAGCGGCTTTCCTGCATCAGGTTGCTGCGGCGGTTCATCTGCCGGCGCCAGGCGAGGGCCAGCGAGAGGAACGACTGGCGGATGGGGATGCTGATGCCTGCGCTTGTCTCGAGGTAGCGCAGCTTGCCTTTCTTCATGCTGATGTATGAATTGCTGTACCCGGCTCCCCACATCAGTTCGGCCGAGCGCGGACGGCGGGAGTGCAGGGTGTAGCTGGCCCCTACATTCAGTTTGTGCTGGTTTTCGTAGTCGGCCGCCGCCCGGTCCGAGGTGTTGCGGCTCCAGTCCAGGTAGTTGTAGTCGGCGGCCAGCGTCCAGCGCGCGGTGCTCATGGCCACGCCCACCCCCAGGTGGAGGGGCAGGTATTCTTGCGGGCTGTGGTAGGGTTTCTCCAACTCTTCGCTGGTGGACGTGTTGTCGTAGGCCAGTTCGTTGTCGTGGCTCAGGGGCAGGGCGGGGGCGAAGACCAGCCCGGCGGCCCATTGGCGTCCTCCGCCCGTGGGGGCGGACTCGTAGTGCAGCCCCCAGTCTGCGTAGAAGGCCCGTTTCTTGGATTCATGTTCGACGGTGGCGCCCTCTTGCGTCTCGCTTTGCGTCACCGTGCCCAGCACCATCCCGACGTTGAGGCCGACGGACAGCCGGGGAGTCAGGCGGACGGCGTTGGCCAGGTAGCAGCGGTACAGTCCCCCTTCGCCCTGGAAGGAGGAGTAGGCGTATTGGCCGGGCATGCCTTCTATCGCTTCCTCGGTGAGGATGACGTAGCCCACGCTGCTGTATGGCGCGGCGCCCAGCATCATGTACCACCGCCGGCGCAGGCGGAAGCCCAGGCTGAAACGGTTGGGGTTGGCGGTCATGCTGCTGCTCCGGTCGCTCAGGTAGGCATAGCGGGCGTAGGCCGCTGCGGCGCCCACGTCGAAGGTGAAGCAGGTGCTGTCCATCCGGGTGATGGCGGCCGGGTTCAGCGTGTTCTGGAAGCCGACGCGGTTGAGGGCGATGCCTACGTTGCCCATGCCGGACAGGCGTCCCCCGTCTCCCGGGCTCAGTTCGCCGATGCCGTACATCGAGGTGGGCAGGTTGGTCGTGTTCTGTGCCTGTGCGGGCAGCATCGCCGTCCCGGCCGCGCACAGCAGGGCGAAAGTCAGTCTCAGTTTTCTCATTGCTCGTTGTAGATTTTAAAACGCACGTCCAGGCGGCATTGCCTTTCCTTGCCGGGGTCGTTGCTGAAGATTACTTGGTCGAACGTGGAAGAGGCTTCTTCTGAAGGAAGGTTCAGCAGCAGCTTCTGCCGCTTCATGCCCCACGTGCCGAAATTGTTGCGGATGAACTCGGTCAGGTCGAAGGAGTAATACGTCTCGCGCCCGGCCATCTCGTCCACGGTCAGGTTGCCCGTCTGCACCGTCACGCCGTCGCTGCCGTACACGTAGTCTTCCAGCACGTTGTTTTCGTTGGTGATGTACAGGCGTATGTCGTCGGGCAGTTGGTTGGTCTTGTTGTAGCTTCCCTTCAGCGGGTACAGGTAGAGCGTGGCGCTCTCGATGGAGACAATCTGCCCGGCGTCTTGCAGGTCGTTCAGGTAGGGGAACTCCAGTTGGTTGTAGTATCCCGTCAGGCCTTGCAGGTAGGCCAGGTGGCCCAGGTCGGTGGAATGCACGTAGTTCTCTATCCCGCTGTTCACGTGGGCCAGGGGCGTGCCTTCGCAGTCGTGCCTGATGCCCGTGTAGGCATAGTCCGTATTGACCTGGAAGGCCAGTTGCTTTTCGGCCCGCTGGCTGGAGATTTCCTGGTAGTGCAGGACGAGGCACATGGACGAATCGCTCACCTGGAAGCCGCTGATGCACCTTCCGCCCTCGTCCGGCACGAAAGCCAGGCCGGGGAAACGCCGCTTGAAGTCTTCTTGCGAGTCCAGGTAGTCTTCCTCGTTCACCAGGTCGTCCAGCAGTTGCTGCCCCCACGCGTCCGGCAGTCGGATTTCGTGCACTTTCTTCCCGCCGGGCCGGGGGCGGTAGGTGAAGCTGGTCAGGGGAGCGCCTTCCGTGGGCCAGACGCTGCGGTTGTACAGGTCCGTGTTGTCGTTCAGTTCGATGGGCGTCGACAACTGGTAGATGTGGATGAGCGGTTGCGTCAGCGTGTCGCCCCAGTAATGCCCGCTGTGCACCATGCGCAGCACCAGCGAGTCGAGGCGGTACTCATAGGAGGCCTCGGGCGTGAAGCTGTTGCACGTGTATTCCGCGTAATAGGCCGCGCTCACCTCTCCCCAGTCGCCTTCCGCGTAGTGGCCGAACTGGCAGATGCTGTCGCCCCGCGTCACGATGGAGTCTTCCAATATGGTGCTGATGTCCACCGTGCAGGTATCCACATACACGTTGTAGAAGGAACTGTCGACCAACGTCCGTCCCAACTCTGAGTTCTCATCGATGCAGGCGCCCGCCCCCAACAGGAGGAAGGGAAGCAACAGGCGTCTTCCCGGCTTTAGTGTTCTATACATATATTTATTAGGTAAGTTAAGTAATGCTTATGTTGCCGTTCCGGCGGGCAAAGGAAGGCGATTGTCCGCGTTTTTCCTACTGAAATCGACCGTCCGGCCTGCTTCCCCGTCCAATGCGTTTATCGGATTTCCCCGCCCGTTCGTCGGTTCTTTTTGCGCAAGTGCACAGGACGGGTTACTTTCGCGGCATGATTTCAGAAATATAAAAACGGAATATGGACATGAAACAGATTTTTGGGGGAATCGTGCTGGCAGCCCTCGCCTGCCTGCCCGCCGGGTGCACGGAAGAATACGAATACACGCAGGGGCAATGGATACGCCGTTCGGACTTCGACGGCGTGGCGCGCTGCGGGGCAAGCAGTTTTACCATTGACGGCAAGGGCTACCTGTGCTGCGGCTACCGGGGCTCCAACCGCGATTTGCTGAAAGACGCCTGGGCGTATGACATCGAAGGGAACTACTGGACGCAATGCGCCGACATGCCTGCCGAAGCGCAGGGACGCCACTGTGCCGCCGCTTTTGCCCTCGGCGGGAAGGGCTATGTCACTACGGGCTCCATCAAGGAAGAACCGGATTTCCTGGCCGACACTTGGGAGTATGACCCCGCCACGGACACTTGGGCGCAGAAAGACGATTTTGCCGGAGGCAGGCGTTGCGGGGCGTTGGCTTTCGCCGTGGGCGGCTATGGCTACGTGGGCACGGGCTATGACAACAACTACCTGAAGGACTTCTACCGCTTCGACCCCCAGGCCGCACCGGGCAGCCAGTGGCAGATTGTGAACGGCTTCGAAGGCTCCAAGCGCGTCTACGGCACGGCCTTCGTCATCGACGACGTGGCCTATATCGGTTTCGGGGAAAACAACAATACTTATGTGGATGACTTCTACAAGTTCGACGGGACTACCTGGACGCGCCTGCGCGACATTGCCAACACCAACGACGACGAAGACTACGACGACGATTACGCCATCGCCCGCAGCCACACCGTGGCCTTTGTCATCGACGGACGGGGTTACATCGCCACGGGAAACCGGAGCGGCGTGACCAATGACTACTGGATGTACAACCCGGAGGAAGACCTGTGGTACGGCGATGCCGACGACGACTTCACGCCCCTCTCCAACGTGCATTATGGCACGGGCGGTTCGTCGCGCAGCCAAGCCGTATCCTTCTCCGACGGCAAGCGGGGCTTTGTCGTGACCGGCTCGTCAGGCACCAGCTACTTCGACGACATGTACGAACTTCTGCCTTATGAACAAGAAGATGATTAATGGAGTGTCCATCGTCTCTTTCCCGGAGGGGAAGGACGACATTGCCAGCTGGAGTTATGAAGCTTAGGTGGCAAGTGTGGGTAGGGATAAGCATGTCGTTGATGACATGCTTATCCTGTTCCTGCAAGGGAAGTGGAGGTTGGGACTGCCGCCCCATGCAGGTGGACGGCGGTTATGGTTATGTCATCCGGCTGGACGGCGATACCCTCATCAGCCAGCCTTATGTCCCGGCTGTGGGGCATCGGAGTCCTTTCCGGACGGAAGCGGAGGCATTGAAGGCGGGGCGGCTGGTATGCAGCAAGCTGCGACGCGGCCTGCCTCCCGCGCTGACCCGCGAAGAAGTGGAGGCCTGCTTGGAACAGGCCGCGCAATGAAAAACAAAGGGATGCGCCCATCGGGCGCATCCCTTTGTTTATAGAGTGAGTCTACTTCCTTATCCGTTGGCTCTTTTCTCTTTGATTCTGGCCTTCTTGCCGGTGAGGGCGCGCAGGTAGTACAACTTGGCGCGGCGCACCTTGCCGATCTTGTTCACTTCGATGCTGTCGATAGCCGGAGATTCGAGGGGGAAGATACGCTCTACGCCCACCGTGCCCGACATCTTGCGTACGGTGAAACGTTTCTTTTCACCATGGCCGGAAATCTTGATAACAACGCCGCGATAGTTCTGCACACGCTCTTTGTTACCTTCCACGATACGGTATGCTACGGTCACTGTGTCACCTGCCTTGAAGCTGGGGTGCTGTTTGCCGGTAGCAAATGCTTCTTCTGCAATTTTAATTAAGTCCATTGTCTTTTTTGTAGGTTAAATTGTTATCGTTACTACGCAACATACCAGGCTTTCTCTGTTGTTCCTGACAGCGATTGCGCGAAAGCGGTTGCAAAGGAACGAATTATTCCGCGGGATGAAAGGCTGGAATAACTCAATTTGCGAAGATGGCGTTGAACAATGAATGGGCAATTACGTTAGCCAATCTGACAGGAACGGCATTGCCCAATTGGCGCATAGCCTCTGACCATGACCCGGAAATAGGATAATCATCAGGGAAAGTCTGTATCCTTTTTGCTTCAAGAACTGTATAATAACGCACAGTACCATCAGGATATTTTATCATATTCTCCCCGCCCGGAACTCCATGTCCACCTGCTTTGATGGTCTTGGATGGCTGATCTATTTCGCTTCCTGTATGCCCCGCATATTCTTTTGCGCCTTTACGCAATAAATGTTCATCATACATATTCCCTTGTTCATGAGGGCTTGGCAACCCTTCCAATGCAT
This sequence comes from uncultured Bacteroides sp., assembly GCA_949288585.1. Taxonomy (GTDB): domain Bacteria; phylum Bacteroidota; class Bacteroidia; order Bacteroidales; family Bacteroidaceae; genus Bacteroides. Next base: position 19,128 of record CASEKR010000061.1, read on the forward strand.
CACGGACTGTTACCCAAGGATTTTTAGTAGGTGGAAACATCCCATATTGGAATTGCAAGCGTTCTCTTTGTTGAGAGTATTGGGCTAAGTCTAACGGGGAAGGGGAAATATTGTGCTTCTCCCAATAAGTTTCTGTAACATATTTATCCCATAGCAAAGCGTCCTCAGAATGCGTTTCTTCAGGAAAGTTCCAAGAGAGATTTAAGTCATTCCTTATTCCGACAATGACAACGCGCTCTCTCTTTTGAGGGACTCCATAATCTGCCGCATTCAATAGCCTGAAAATGACGTTGTACTTTAATCCATTGTACGTGCCTTCTGTGTGAATACGTTCTAAGAGGGACAAATTTTGCCTCCAGTCAGTATGGCTTAGAGATACTTGCGGGTAAGTCAATTGCAAGATAATATAATTGAAATAGTGGGCAAAAGACTGTCGCAAAAGTCCCTTGACATTTTCAAAGATAAAAGCCTTGGGCATAAGTTGGCGAATGGCGGAAATTGCGTATGGAAACATATCCCTCTCGTCTTCATTGCCTTTGGCTTTTCCCCCTAAAGAAAAAGGCTGGCATGGAGGACCACCGGCTATGATATCTATGTTATTGAATTGTGAAAATTGAAAGTCTCGTATATCAGTCTCAAATACAATTTCTGGAGAATAATTTTTGCGCAAAGTCTTACAGGCATCAGCATTCCATTCTACAAATGCTTGATGATGCGCTCCGGCAAGTTCTATGCCTTTAGCCAAGCCGCCTGCACCCGAAAATATTTCCAGACTGTTTATCATTTTTCCCTCATCAAATATTGGTACACTTTGTTTTCCACATCGGCCAATGCGGAAGATTCTCCTTGACACTTGTAAGCCCATTGCCGGCCTGGATGCAAGATATCCCATTCTGATTTAGCTTGGTTGTATCTTCCTTTTCCTGGATCATGATTGCCAAAACCGTCTATCGAGCTATTCCATACCGGAGTGTAATAGCGGATTAAGGCTGCTTCTACTGTTCCGATCAAGTCGCTTGCCGCGTTTTCCAATATCATAAAGCGGCAATAAAAATCATCCAAATCGAGATTTTCAGTTTGTACTATGCTCTTTGTGTGGTCGCACAACCGCCTGTACAGTTCGTGTGAATCAGTAGGATTCTTGGCTTTTCTTGCCTGCCGCCAACCTTGCGGTACGGCTTTCCCTACGTAAATAGGTTGTTTGAATTCTATACGATTCAAATCATATAGAACTTGATAATAAGGACTTCTTCCGGTATAATACAAAGCATAAACCCCTGTGCCGACAAAATTTTCGGGAGGAGGCAATCTATGTACGGGGGTGCCGTTGAAGAATCTGATGGTGTCTTTTATGATTTCTTCAAAAGCATCCGATTTATATACATGTTTCGACCTGTCAAATGCACTGTTCATAAATGGAGCGTTATCTTCTAAGATGGTAGGCTATCCTTCCCTGTTTTGCCGCAAAATTACGAAATAATCCGATACCTGCCGAATTACTTCTATCTCTTTTTGGCAAATTCGGCCTCGGAGGATGTCACTTCCCCCCTCCTCTCCCCCTCGTACCTCGCTCCTACCTCGCTCTTGCCTATATACAAGAGCGAGGTGCCTCGGGAAGTATCCCCGGGGGTGGCTTGCTGAAAAAGTAGGCGCAAGCGGGGAGGGTGTTTTTTCGTTTTGTGCATTTTTATGACTACCTTTGCCCGTCAAATTTTAAAGGCTTAGCAAAGAAATGGAGAAAAACGTATGGCGAATGTTTGTCCGGGCGGGCGTGGCGTTGGTTGTCGCCCTGTGGCTGTCGGCCTGCCGCCCGGCTTATGAGGTGACGAGGGTGGAGGGCTGCCTGGTGCCGATGGATTCCGTGTGGGACGCGCGGCCCGACTCGGCGGCTGTGGCTCTGCTGCTCCCCTACAAGGCGCGGCTGGACAGCGCGATGCAGCATGTGCTGGGGCGGGCGGCCGTGTCGATGGAGGCGGGCAGGCCGGAAGGCTTGCTGTCGAACCTGGTGGCCGACATCCTGCGCGGGGCTGCGGAGGAGGTCTTGGGACGCCCGGCGGACATGGGGCTGGTGAACGTCGGGGGCATCCGCAGCACGCTGACCCGGGGCGACGTCACGACGGGGGATGTCTACGAGATACTGCCTTTCGAGAACACGCTTTGTGTGCTGACGCTGGAGGGGCGGACGCTGAAACAGTTGTTTGAGAACATCGCCGTGCGCCGGGGCGAAGGCGTGAGCGGCGTGCGCCTGGTGGTGTCGGAAGACGGGCGCGTGCTGGAGGCCACCGTGGGCGGGCGCCCCGTGGACGACGGGCGGACTTACACCGTTGCCACGCTGGACTACCTGGCCGAGGGGAATGACGGCATGACGGCCTTGCGCCAGGCCAAGGACTGCGTTTGCCCGCCCGGAGCCACGCTGCGCTCGTTGTTCATCGGCTACGTGGAACGGCAGGCTGCCCGGGGGCAGGCGCTGACGGCCCGCATGGAGGGGCGGATTGTGCTGGACGGCGGGGCGCCGGGACAGGAATAGGAAGACAAGGATTATCAATCAGGAATACCGGATGAGACAGATAGCATTCATATTGATTGGGGCGGTCGTACTATTGCAGCCGCTTGCCGCCCAGCAGACGAAGGAGTTGGACATCTTGCACACCAGCGACACGCACAGCCGCATAGAGCCGGTCGACCCGCAGTCGGCCGACAAGCTGGCGGGGCTGGGGGGCGTGGTACGCCGCCTCGGTTTCATAAAGCAGTTCCGCCGCGAACACCCCGCGATGCTGCTGTTCGACTGCGGGGACTTCTCGCAGGGGACGCCGTATTACAACTTTTTCCGGGGCGAACTGGAGGTGGAGATGATGAACCTGATGGGCTACGATGCCATGACCATCGGCAACCATGAGTTCGACTTCGGCCTGGAGAACATGGCGCGCCTCTACCGCATGGCGCGTTTCCCCGTGGTCTGTGCCAACTATGACGTGGCGGGCACGGTGCTCGAAGGGCTGGTGAAGCCCTACGTGGTGCTGGAGCGCGAGGGCCTGCGTATCGGGGTCTTCGGCCTCTCTCCCCGGCTGGAGGGACTGGTGCAGGCGTCGCGTTGCGAGGGGGTGGTTTACAAAGACCCCGTGGCGGCGGCGCAGGCTGTGGTCGACACCTTGCGCGGGGCCGAGCGTTGCGACGTGGTGGTTTGCCTGTCGCACTTGGGGCTGCTGGGCGTGGATTCGGAGGTGCCGGGCGACGAAGCGCTGCTCTCCGCCACGCGGGGCATCGACCTGCTGCTGGGCGGGCACACGCATACCTTCCTCGAGCAACCCGCCTGGCTGCCCGATGCCGACGGGAAGCAGGTGCCGGTGATGCACACCGGCAAGAACGGGGCTTACGTGGGCCAGCTGAAGATGCGGTTGGAGAAAGAATGAAACGGGCGGCGGACACCGTCCAATGACTGATAAAAAGAAAGAAGAAAAACGATGTTTACGAAGAGAACCATAGGATGGTTGGTATTAGGGGCTTTGGTGGCTTTGTGGGGGATGCCCCTGCATTCCTTGGCCCAGAAAGGGTGGGTGATAGCCCCCCAAAGCGTCGACGGACAGGCGGCGCAGTGGGTGGATTCGGTGATGGACGGCCTGAGCCTGCAGGAGCAGGCCGGGCAGTTGCTGATGGCCTCCCTTCCCGCCCGGGCGGACAAGGCTGCCCGCAAGCAGTTGCGCACCTTGGTGAAGAAGAACAGAATCGGGGGCCTGGCCTTTGCCGGAGGCTCGGCGGAGGAACAGGCCATGCTGGCCAACCTGGCCCAGAAAGAGGCCCGTGTGCCCCTGCTGGTGGCGGTGGACGGCGGTCGGTCGCTGGGCACGGGGCGGATGGGTTTGCCCCAGTTCCCGGACAGCAGCGCCCTGGCCTGCATTGCCGACAGCCGCCTGGTGGAAGCCTATGGGGCGGAAGTCGGGCGCGGGCTTCGCACGTTGGGCGCGCACGTCCAGTTGGCTCCCGTGCCTGGCGCGTTGGAAGCCTATGCGCGCGGACTGGCGCAGCAGGGCATACTGTCTGTGCCGTCGGACATCCGCCTGTTGCCCGACAGCCTGCTGCCGCCGACGGCTTTGCGCCCGGGCGTGGTGGAATACCTGGAGGCCGGTTGCGACCTCGTCTGCCTGGAGCAGGATGCCCGCGAGGCCGTGGCTGCCCTGTTGGCGGCTGTCAAGTCGGGGCGGCTGTCGCGCGAAGATATCGAGGGGCGGTGCCGCAAGGTGCTGGCCTGCAAGTACCGTGCCGGGTTGCACCGCCGGCCGGACAAGCTGCAAGTGAGCGGCATGAGCTTCCGTATCGCCACCGACGGGTCGCGGCGTCTGGCGACGGAGTTGCGCGACGCGGCTGTCACGGTGCTGAACAACTATTTCCAGGTCCTGCCCCTGTCCTCTGCGCCCGGCGGCCGGGGCATAGCCGTCTTGAGCATGGGAGGGCAGGAGGCAGACTCCGCTTTCGTGCGGGCCATGCAGGAGCAAGACGGCAGCATCCGTTGCTTCCGCCTGCCCTGGGGGGCGGATGCGGAGGAGAAAGAGGCCGTGCGCCGGCAGTTGAAGGACTACGGGCGCGTGGTGGTCAGCCTGGCGGGCGTCAATTACGTGGGCGAGGGCGAGACGGACTTCCTCGAGGGGCTCGACCTGCCTGCCCCGCTGGTCTACGCCTGCTTCACGCCCGGGCGGCTGTTGCCGCTCCTGTTGCCGGCCCTTTCGCGTGCCAATGCCGTGGTGCTGGCCCATTCGGCCGAACCCGGCCTGCAACGGCGCGTGGCTCAGGTGCTCTTTGCCCAGGCCGGGGCCAGCGGCCGCCTGTCTTTGGCGGTGGGGCGGCGCTTCCCCAAAGGTTCGGGCTGCGACATCGTGCCGGGCATGAAGCCGGCTGCCGTCTTGCCGGACGATTACGGCATGAAGTCCTACATCCTGCAAGGCATAGACGGCATTGCCCGCCGGGGACTGGAGGCCGGGGCCTATCCCGGCTGCCGCATCTTGGTACTGAAAGACGGGCATCCTGTGTATGACAAGGGCTTCGGCACCCATTCTCCTGCCGATACGGCCGCCGTGCGCCCAACCGACCTTTTTGACTTGGCTTCGCTGACCAAGACGACGGCCACCCTGCTGGCGGTCATGAAGCTCTACGACGAAGGCCGCCTGAAGCTGGACGACCGGGCGTCGAACTACCTCCCCTTCCTGCGCGGCACGGACAAGCGGCGCATCACCCTCCGCGAACTACTATTGCACGAGTCGGGCCTGCCTCCCTACATCCGCTTCTATCTCTCTGCCATCGACCCCCGCTCGGTGCACGGGCCTTACGCCCAGAGTTGGGAAGACGAGTGGCACCGTACGCGCGTCAGCGAGCACAGCTATTACAGTTCGGACTTCAAGTTCCGCCGGGGGCTGATGTCGGACAGGCCGACGGCCAGGCACACCTTGCACGTGGCCGATAGCATGTGGCTGGACAAGGACTTCAAGCAGACCATCCTGCGCGAGATTGCCCGCTGCAAGTTGGGCGAGAAACGCTATGTGTACAGCGACCTGGGTTTCATTCTCCTGCAACAGGTGGTGGAAGAGATTACCCAGTTGCCCCTCGACCTCTACGTGGCGAAGGAGTTCTATGCGCCGATGGGTTTGCAGCGAACCCTGTTCTGCCCGCTGGAGAAGTTCCCGAAATCGGATATCATGCCCACGGCCTTCAATGACTTCCTGCGGCGGCAGGACCTGTGCGGCTATGTGCACGACGAGGCGGCAGCCCTGTTGGGCGGCGTGGCGGGCCATGCGGGCCTGTTCTCCACGGCCGGGGAGGTGGCGGCCGTCTACCAGATGTTGCTGGACGGCGGAGTGTGGCGTGGCCGCCGTTTCCTCAGCGAGGAGACTTGCCGCCTCTTCACGACGGAGAAGTCGCAGCTGAGCCGTCGCGGCCTGGGTTTCGACCGGCCTGATGTCTCCATCGTGAAGCGAAGCCCCTGCGCCCCGTCCGCGCCCGAGGAGGTGTACGGCCATACCGGGTTCACGGGCACCTGCGCCTGGGTCGACCCCGGCAGCCGCACGGTGTACGTGTTCCTCAGCAACCGCGTCTGCCCGGACGTGTGGAACACCAAGCTGACAGACATGGATATCCGGACGGACATCCAGGAACTGATTTTCGAAAGTTTACGGAAGGAGGAAGACTTATGAACCGGAAAATGAGTGCGGGGGTCGCCTGGCGTTGGCTCCTGCTGTTCCTCTGCGTGTGGCCGGGTCTGGGCGGGGCGCAGTGCCGCTTCCTGCCCGTCGATTCCCTGCCGTTGCCCTGCGAGGTGCCGGCGTTGGCCGCGCGGGTCTACGGCAACGAGCCGTGCCGCCTCTGGGTGGACAGCGTGATGGGGCGCATGAGCTTGAAAGAGCGCATCGGCCAATTGTTTATCTACACCATAGCCCCGCAGACCGAGAAGGCCAACCGCGACCTGCTGCGCAAGGTGGTGCGGGAGTATAAGGTGGGCGGCCTGCTCTTCTCGGGCGGGAAGGCGCATGACCAGGCGGTGTTGACCAACGAGGCGCAGCAGATGGCCGACGTCCCCCTGCTCGTCACCTTCGACGGAGAGTGGGGCTTGGGCATGCGCCTGAAGGAGATTCCCTCTTTCCCGCGCAACATGGTGCTGGGCTGCATCCGCAACGACACACTGCTGTATGAATATGGCCGCGAGGTGGCCCGCCAGTGCCGCGAGATGGGCGTGCAGGTCAACTTCGCCCCGGTGGCCGATGTGAACATCAACCCGGAGAACCCGGTCATCAACACGCGCTCCTTCGGCGAAGACCCGGCGGAGGTGGCGCGGCGGGTGGTGGCCTATGCCCGGGGCTTGGAGAGCGGCGGCGTGCTGTCCGTCTGCAAGCATTTCCCCGGCCACGGCGACACCAATGTCGATTCGCACAAGGCGTTGCCCGTCTTGCCCTTCACGCGCGAACGCCTGGACAGCGTGGAGTTGTATCCCTTCCGCCGCGCCATCCGTGCCGGGCTGGGCGGCATGATGGTGGGCCACCTGGAGGTGCCCGCGCTGGAAGAAGAGGCGGGGCTGCCGGCCTCGCTTTCACACAGTATTGTGACCGGCCTCTTGCAGGAAGAACTGGGCTTCCGGGGGCTGGTCTTCACCGACGCGCTGGCCATGCGGGGCGTGGCCGGGCACGGCAGCCTGTGCCTCCGGGCGTTGCAGGCAGGGCATGACTTGCTGCTGGCGCCGCGCGCCGTGGCAGGCGAACTGGAAGCCGTGTGGAAGGCGGTGCGCAGCGGCGAACTGCCTGAGGCGGAGATTGACCGCAGGTGCCGTAAGGTGTTGGCCTACAAATATGCCTTGGGCTTGACGCGCCGCCCGCACATACGCCTGTCCGGCTTGGAACAGCGTCTGGAGACGCCCTACATGCGCGACCTGATTGCCCGCCTGAAGCAGGCGTCGCTGGTCGTGGCGGGCGACGCCGCCGGCCTGTTGCCCTTGGGCGGGACGGAGAACCGCGTGGCCGTGTTGCAGGTGGGCGGGGCGGAGGCCTTGTCCCCCTTCATGGAAGAATTGTCCGGGGCGGTGCGCCCGGCGGTCTTCCGCCTGGCGAAGGGCATGGCCGACGCGGCTTTGCAGGGCTTGCAGCAGAAACTGGCTGCCTACTCCTGCCTTGTGGTCTGCCTGGCCGACCGGAAGCTGGAGGCCTACCGCCCGTTCTTCGCCCGCTACCTGCCGGAGGGCGTCCCCACGGTCTACGTCAACCTGGTTTCGGCTTTGCAGGTGCCGCGCGATTTCGGCCCGGCGCCCGATGTGCTCTTGCAGGCGCACCAGGCTGACGAATACTTCCAACGCTGTGCGGCGGCTGTCCTGACCGGACGGGCGGGAGCCGACGGGCGCCTGGCCGTGGCGGTGGGCAGTTGGTTTGCCGCCGGCGAGGGCGTGGACTGCCGGCCTTCGGAGTTGCCCGCCCGCCCGCTGGAGGCGTTGGGCGTGGATGCCGCGCGCCTGGCGGAGATTGACCGCATCGCGCAGGAGGGCATCCGCGAGGGGGCGTACCCGGGCTGCCAGGTGGTGGTGTGGAAAGACGGGCAGGAAATCTACAACAAGGCTTTCGGCACCCACCGGGGAGGCCGGGGGGCGGGGAGGGACACGACGCGGGTGCGCCCCTCCGACGTGTATGACATCGCTTCGCTGACGAAGACCAGCGCGACCCTCCTGGCAGTCATGAAGCTCTACGACCGGGGGCGCATCAGCCTCACTGACCGGGCGGCGGACTACCTGCCCTACCTGCGGGGGACGGACAAGCGGGACATCACCGTGCGCCAGCTCCTGCTGCACGAGTCGGGCCTGCCGTCCACCATCCTGTTCTACCGCGCGGCCATCGACGAAGAAGGGCTGGGCACGCCGCTGTTCCGGGGACGGCGCGACTCTTTGCACACGGCGCGCATCGGCGCCCGCACGTGGGCCGACGCCTCCTTCCGTTTCCTGCCTGGGCTGACGGCGGAGGAGCGCACCGATTCGTGCACGTGGCAGGTGGCCGGAGGCTTGTGGCTGAATCCCCGCTTCAAGCAGGAATGCCTGCGGCAAATCGTCGAGGCGCCCTTGCTGAGCCGCCGCTACCGTTACAGTTGCGTGGGCTTCATCCTCTTGCAGCAGATTGTCGAGGCGCGGGCGGGGATGCCGATGGATGAGTTCCTGGCGCAGGAGTTCTACCGCCCCATGGGCCTGGCGCGCACGGGTTTCCGCCCGTCGCGGTGGACGGTGCCCGCGCGCATAGTTCCGTCGTCGGTGGACGGCTTCTTGCGGAAGGACACCTTGCAGGGCTTCGTCCACGACGAGTCGGCCGCCTTCCTGGGCGGCGTGGCGGGCAATGCGGGCCTGTTTTCCAATGCCCACGAGCAGGCCATGCTCTACCAGATGCTGCTGAACGGCGGCGAACTGGGCGGCCGCCGTTACCTCAGCGCCGAGACTTGCCGCGTGTTCACCACCACCCTGTCCCGCATTAGCCGCCGGGGCCTGGGCTTCGACAAGCCCGACCGCCGCAACCCCCGCCGCAGCCCCTGCTGCGAGGAGGCGCCGGCCTCGGTCTACGGCCATACGGGCTTCACCGGCACTTGCGCCTGGGTGGACCCGGACAACCGCCTGGTCTACGTCTTCCTCTCCAACCGTACTTTCCCCCGCGCGTGGAACAATAAGCTGTCGAAGCTCGACATCCGCACGCGCATCCAGCAGGCCGTCTACCGCTCGTTGTAGGAGGGCCTTTCCCTTTTTTTTGTCAATCGCTTTCGCATCCTTCCCTCCTTTTCCCCCTATGTGTCCGGGACTTTCGCCGGGTGCGCCCGGCATTTCCGCCGGGTGCACTCGGCGCATCCACGGAGTGCACTCGGGACATCCGTCTGCCGCCCGGATGTTAACCCGCTGGTTCACAGCGTCCGTTCTTTTTACTCTTTTTCGGGAGAAAAATGCTGCGCCCCATGAAAATTTTTGTCGTTTTGTTTGGTAGTCTCGGATGCACTATGTAATTTTGCATAGCGATTTAGAGAAAACCTAAATTACGTGAACAAGCAATAACAGATTTTGCAAACAGTAACAAACAGTAAGCTCATGTTTTCATCCTATGATGAAGAAGTAAGTGAAATATAGAACGGTTATGAATCGAATACGCCGATTATTACTTCTGGTATTGGCGTGTCTGCCTGGTTATCTCAGCCCGTCTGCACAAGTCGCCCCCGCTTCTCCGGCCACCGAAGAGGCGATGCAGGACACGGCCATACTCTTCCGCTTCGTTCCCGGCAAGCGGATGTTCTACTCCCCCTTCCGTGGCAATGACAAAGCCATCGACGAAGCGGCCCGCTTGCTGGACCGCCACCGCGAGGCCATCGAGGCTGGTCATGCCTACGTCTCCATCCGTGGCTTCTGCGGCTCCTTCGGCAGCCGGGCGGCCAACCTGGCGGCGGCCAAGAACCGCAGCAACCAGGTGAAATCGTGGTTCATCACCCACCACGGCATGAAGGAAGATTATTACCGCACGCTCAATTCCACCCATTCCTACCATGGCATCAAAGACGTGGTCGCCCTGCTGGGCGTGGTCTACGTCGAAGGCTACGAGCCGCCCCGCCCGCAACCCGCCGTGGCGCCGCCCGACACGCTCGTCGTGGCCGAGCCCGAGCCCGAGCCGGTGGCGGAGGCAGCCGATTCCGTCCCCACAGACACGGTGCCCGCGCCCCTGCCCGCCGTGGCGGAGGTGGCAGAGCCGCAGCCCGCGCCCATCCTGCGCCGGTACGGCTCGACGCCCTGGTACCTGAAGTCCAACCTCGTCTACGACGTCCTGCTGATGCCCTCGCTCGAAGTGGCCTACCGCATCAACCCCCGCTGGTCTGTCGGCGTGGAGGGCAACATGGCCTGGTGGCACAACAACGGTGACCATAAGTATTACCAGTTGGCGACCATCGTTCCCGAAGCCCGTTATTGGTTCAAGCCGCAGGGCAACCGCCGCGGGCACTATGTCGGCCTTTTCGTCGGAGGCGGGTGGTATGACCTGGAGAACGGCGGGCGCGGTTATCAGGGAGAAGGAGTGATGGCCGGACTGAGCTACGGGTATATGTTTCCCGTGGGCAAGTATTTCGCTTTCGAGGCGGGCATCGGTGTGGGATTCATGCACACGTGGTGTGAAGAATACCTGCCCATCGACGGGCATTACGTCTACCAGCAGAGCAGCCGCCTGAGCTATTTCGGACCGCTGAAGCTGAAATTTGCATTCGTATGGAACATTGGCCGCTGGACGGAGAAAGGAGGGAAGCGATGAAACGGAATCTGAATGAAAAATCAAGAAGGAAGAATGGGGAATGGCGTGTGCGCCGGGAAACTTTTCTGGCTTGTATGACGGGGTATGCCCGTAGGAGTACTTCGCTCTTTGGGAGCGGAAAATTTTTCATTCTTTATTCATCATTCTTCATTCTTTTGCTGCTTTCCGGTTGCCGCAAGGATTTGTGCTATACGCATGATGAGCACGGCTGGGCAGTCAAGGTGAATGTCGTGGCCGACTGGGAGCAGGAATGGGAGCGTATGCACGAGACGGATTGGGAACAGAACTGGATGGAAGATTTCAGTTGCTCGTATGACGAGCTGCGTCCCGACGTGGCCGACGGTATCCGCGTGCTGGTCTATCCCGACCAGGGCGACCGTTATAATGAATACAACCTGGAGGCGGAAGGCGGACGTCTGTCTATGGCCGAGGGGATGAACAGCCTGCTGTTTTATAACAATGATACGGAGTACATCGTGTTCAGCGACCTGGATGCTTCGGCTGCGGCTTCGGCCACGACGCGTACCCGTACACGGACTACCTTTACCAGTACGCCCGCCCATGCAGATGAGCGCACTATCAATGAGCCGGACATGCTGTATGGCACATACGTGGACGAGTATGAGGCGCAGAAGACGGTGGAGCCTGTGGATTTGCCGTTGACGATGCGCCCGTTGGTCTACACCTACCTGGTGCGCTATGAGTTCAGCCACGGGCTGGAATATGTGGCCCTGGCACGCGGGGCTTTGGCCGGCATGGCCGAGAACGTCTACTTGCAGGACGGGCATACCGATGAAGCGGCTGCCACGGTGCTCTACGACTGTACTTTGCAAAGCTATGGCGCCGAGGCACAGGTACAGACTTTCGGGGTGCCCAACTATCCCGGCGAGGGTTACGGCCGTGCCGCACAAGTCTATACGCTGAACCTGGAGGTGCGCCTGAACAATGGCAAGATATTGGATTATGAGTTCGACGTGACTGCCCAAGTGGAGAAGCAGCCTCGCGGTGGTGTCATTCTGGTGGATGGCATCGAGGTGAGCGATGAGGACGGCCAGGAGGGAAGCGGCGGTTTCGATGTGGACGTGGATGGCTGGGGTGACTATGTGGACATCCCCCTACCGCTGGAATGATGCGAGATATGTTTAATTAATGATATGTTTTACTTTAATTTTATTTAGTTATGAAGAAAAGTTTATTTGTGCTTGGCGTGGCCGTAGCGGCTCTGGCAAGCTGTACGAATGAGGAAGTGGTAAGTATGCCGGAAGGCCGTGCCATTGGATTCAACAGCTTTGTGAATAACAACACGAAGGCTGTTACGGAAGTTAATGGTACTAATTTGACAAGTTTCTATGTTTTCGGAAACTATGGTGAAGGGACATGGACACCGGTTTATACGAATGTAGAAGTGAAAGGCGGCGTTGTAGGTGATGATTCTGAATGGACTCCGACGGAGGTTGCTTATTGGGAAGTATCTGAGAAATATCGTTTCGCAGCTTATTCTAACGGTAATTCATCTACTACTGCAACTTTTGACGCTGCCAACCAAAAAATGACATTTGCGGGTTACAAGGCAGTAGACAATCAGAAAGACTTGATTGTAGCTATTCCCGCAGAGGTGACGAGTGATGCTGATGCTACGCAGAATGATGATGTCAACTTGTCTTTCTATCACATGTTGTCCCAGGTGAAGTTCACTTTCAATACAACAGACTCCAAGGATTATACCATGAAGATTTCTGATGTAAAGGTTGAAAATGCCACTGTTCAAGCAGACGGTACTTATACTTACAACGCTGCAGGCAATACTATCGACTGGACGGGCAGTGCCACGTCTGGTACTTATGAATTTGGTACATTGAATGACATTGCAGAAGATATCGCACCTGATGGCTCTACTAATTCGCTGGCTCTTCTTGTTATTCCTCAAGAGAATACAAATACATTGAATGTAACATTTACTGCCACATTCTGGGATGCAGCGCACAGTGAAGAATCTCCTATTGCAAAAGGGAACTTTAGGGCATCTTTGGCATACGAAGGTCAAAGCTTGGCTCTAGGAACAACGGCTAATACTTGGACTCCCGGCTTCAAGTATAATTACAGTGTAACAATCAACGGTTCAACCATTGACCCGGACTTGGAAGAAAAGGTAATCAAGTTTAATGTAGATGCAGTTGATGGCTGGGATGATGCTACGGGCATGCTACCTACTCCTGGTGTAGTATAGTAACATATTTTTCTTTCTCTCTGTCATGTCGAGCGCAGTCGAGACATCTTACTAAACCATTGCGTACATAGTGAGACTTCTCGATACCCCTCTTATCTCCCCCGTTATCGGGGGAGAACAACGCTCGGGGTGGCAGTGAGAAAACAGCCGTGTAGAATGACGCTGTAAAATGTTATATTCATAAATGTAATTATGATTGGAGAAGAACAAGTTATAAAGGTTCTGCACTTTACTCCGGTGGAGGATTTGAATCTTTTTGAATATCCGGGATTGACGTATTTCCGCAATCAATACGGTGAAATCGTCGTGAAGGATGATACGGATTTTTTCGTGGTAGGTAAAGGGAGGGAATTAATTCCCGCAAAAAGCATTGAAGAGATGGAGGATATCCTCGACAGACTGAGGAAGTGAATTTCATTCTCATTACCGGTTGCCGGGGCTTGGCCGCCCCCGCAGCCACCAGGCGGACTGATGTCCGCACGAGGACTTTGACAGGATGGGGAAATGGGAATTTAGACCACAGATAACGCAGATAATACTGGATTAAACACAGATTTTAGTATTTAGATTATTAAGAATCAGTGCTTATCCGTATAATCAGTGCCATCTGTGGTTAATCCCGCTAAATTATCATTCCCCTTCCTGTCATCGTTCGTTCACACAGTATTAACTTAACGAATAGGAGAACAAACGTATGGCACAACTGAAGTATGCCCTCGACCTCAACTTGAAGGCTTATCCCAACGAACTGACACCCGATGTGGACAATGACTATACCGTCAAGGTACACACGCAGAGCACACCGCTGACGCAGGAGGACATCGCCGCCTCTGTGGCCGACCGCCTGGGCGAAGAGCCGGCCCGCGTGAAAAGCATCATAGAAATATTCATGGAAGAGGTGTCGCTGGCCGTGGCCAGTGGCTATTGCGTGTCGGCCGACGCTTTCTATGCCCGCCCCGTGGCATCGGGCGTGGTGACGGACGATGAGCTTTCGCAAGCCGTCGACCGCGAGCAGGTGAAGGTGTACCTTACATTGCCGGCATGACCAGTGCCTTTACCGACGCCACGACGCGCGTCCCCCTGCCCATGGCCGGAGGCGAGATGGCGGTGCTGACGGGCAACGGGCTGAAGCTGGTGGGCGACGACCCGTCGGTGGGCATCACGCTGACTTCGGTGTCCGACCCCGATACGTCGTTCTTCATCCCGCCCGTGAAGGTGTCGCCCAACACGCCCAAGAAGCTCCAGTTCAGCCTGCCCGCCGGCGTGACCGAGGGAGAGTGGACGGTGCAGGTGACCACGCAATACAGCTCTGGTTCGACCCTCACGAAAGAGCCTCGTACTTTCACCTTGCCTCATCCCATCGTGGTGGGCGAAGTGACCGAGCCGGGAGGCAGCGACGATGACGACAGTGGGCAGGGCACTTTCGGGTAAGCAGCATACCTCCACCCGGGTAGGTGGCAGACTCCCACATAGCATAGGTGGCAGACCCCCACATAGTATAGGTGGCAGACCCCCACATAGTATAGGTGGGGGTGTCTCACTCGAATAGGTGGGGGTGTCTCACCTCAACAGTATGAATATCTATTAACGACTAAAAACTGACGAATATGAAACGTATATTCCCCATCCATTTATTCTGCCTTTCGGGCGTGGCCTTGGTGTTGGGGGCCTGCACAAGCGAGGTGACCGACGGCGGCAATACCCCTGCCGACGGCCCTGTCCCTATTTCTTTTCAGACGCCCGAGACGCGCGCGGCAAAAGACGGTTTCGATGTCGGCGATGCCTTCTCCGTGTGGGGCTGGTATGCCGACGATGCGGGTACGAACTCCCAGCAGGTATTCAACGCTGAAGAGGTGACGAACGGCGGCAACAACTCGTGGAGCTACGACGGGACGCAGTACTGGATTGCGGGGAAGACGTATGACTTTTATGCGGTGTATCCGAC